>JANYLE010000079.1 GCA_025363795.1 Mariniphaga sp.
AAATTATCAATGCTTTGCCTGTCGGCGGCCTTGCAACATTGACCTGAGCCGTGAATACTTCGGCTTCGGCCACCTTTACCTGGGCTTCCGCTGAACGAACTGTTGCCAAAACATCATTTGCATTGATGCGGAAAAGTATCTGACCTTTATGGACAAAAGCACCTTCGTCAACCAGGATCTGCTCAATGTAACCAGTAATCTTGGACCGTATTTCAACGGTCTGCTGACCCTGTAATTTGGTGGGATAATCTTTAAAAAGCTGTGTTGATTGCGGTTTAACCGCAATCACGGGATATTCTTTAACTGCACCTGCACCTCCGGGTTGCCCGGCTTTGGGCTTGTTGCTGCAAGAGATTGCTGTAACCATCATTAAAATGATCCCAAGCTGTCCAATTTTCATAGTAATATTCATATTGATTTTATGTGTAATTTTATTTTAGTTGATTAAATCCACAATTAAAAATATCTTCTTCTACCCCTCCATTCTCCTGAATTTTCAACAGTACGTTCTGAAATATTTCCAGCTCATTTTCGGAGATACCTGTGAGTAGTTTCCTGGATACTTCTGACGCTATTTCTTTCATTTGGTTTAATTTCTCAAAACCTTTTTTTGTAAGAATCAGGTTTTTTACCCTTTTGTCATCCTTATTCGTAAGCCGTACGACATATTGACTCTCCAACAAGCAATTGATCTGACGAACGATGATTGATTTATCCTTCTGCAGCTGGCTCGCCAGGTCGCGTTGAATCAAATCACAATTCGAATTCAAAAGACTTAAAATAACAAACTGTTCTATTGTCAGTTCAATTTCCCTTTCCTTAAATTCGGAGACCATCTGATTCTTAAAAACCCGAAGAGTCAGACCCAACATATATCCCAGTAATTTGCTCGATTCCATTTAGTATTTATAATTGGTCAAAATAAGCACTATTAGTTGATCTTTGCAACCAATTTACATTAAGTAAACATTAAGAATAATACCAGCTTTACCTTAATAACGGATAACTGAGATATGAGAATGCAATTCCGGAGATAATCGGGAAAAGAAATGCATATAAAAAGACAATAATGACAAAATATTTATTGTGAGTTATGATTGTTTATACAAAAGATGTTTTTACCTTTGGTTTATAATTGACCTGATAACTAAAGCGAAACGAGAGTATTCAATATTTCTTGAAGCAGCTACTGATTATTCCTAATTAACCAAATACCAATTTATGAAAAA
This sequence comes from Mariniphaga sp., assembly GCA_025363795.1. Lineage (GTDB taxonomy): Bacteria > Bacteroidota > Bacteroidia > Bacteroidales > Prolixibacteraceae > JAAFHB01. Next base: position 1,230 of record JANYLE010000079.1, read on the forward strand.
ACGTACCCTTTTACTTGTGGCGGCATTTTTGTTTACGTTCCGGCTCATTGCACAGGAACCTCCCAAAGTCCGGTTTGAAAAGGTTTCAGATGAAGATCTGAATATGAAAACCTATCCAAATGATACAACTGCTGAGGCGGTAATACTCTATGACGAAGGCACCTCATATTTGAAATTTGACAATAATAATGGATTTATGCTGACCCACGACAGGTTTGTCAGGATCAAAATTCTCAAACAAAGTGGCGTCGAATGGGGTAATTTTCGCTTTTCGCTCTATTCCAACGAAACCAACCGTGATAATCTTTACTCGGTGAAGGGTACCACCTTTAATCTGGAATCGGGAAAGGTTGTCAAGTCTGAATTAAAAAAGGATGCAATATTCAGGGAACGCGAAAATAAATACTGGGAAGCAGTCCGCCTCTCAATGCCTTCGGTCAAAGTAGGCTCTGTGATTGATCTCAAATACACCATCACCACCAACCTGATGTGGAACCTCCGCACCTGGAAATTTCAGTACACCATTCCTGTCAAATGGAGCCAATATCAGGTAGTTTATCCGGAATTCTTTACCTACAACCACTCCTCGATGGGATACCATCCATTACTTTATGCGAAAAAAAATCAAAAGAGAGAGAGTTTAAACGATAATAACAACTCGTCATACTTGTCTCAGACATTTGACTATGCCGCCAAAGACGTCCCCGCCATGAAGGAAGAGCCTTACTTAACATCGCTTGACAACTTCACAACCCAGATGAAATTCGAACTGGCCAACAGCAACTTTATTCCGATTGGCGGTGAATTCAAAAACTATACCACCTCATGGAACGACATTGCCAAACAACTGAAGGATAATGAGGGTTTTGGTTTACAACTCAAAACCACCGGTTTTCTGGACGATGCTGTCACAGCAATTACCAAGGGAACCACAGATGAACAGAAAAAACTTGAACTGATCTATAATCATGTTCAACATACAATGAAATGGGATGGCTATAAATCTGCATTTACTTCCAAATCCATTAAGAAAGCCTATACCGATAAAACCGGGAATTCAGCGGATATCAACCTTTTGCTTACCGCGATGCTCAACAGAGCAAAGATCAGCGCCTTACCTGTAGTCTTAAGTACCCGTGAGAATGGCATGCTCTCATTTACACATGCCACAATCAGTGACTGCAACTATGTGATTGTGAAAGCAGACATTAATGGCAAACCCATGCTGCTTGATGCAACTGAACCCAACCTTCAGACAGGTTGCATCCCGTTCCGCTGCCTTAACGGAGAAGGCCACCTGGTTGGAAATGAATTGTCAGAATCCGTTCCGCTATCCAACCCTAAATCGATAGAAAACGCAATGGTCCGGCTCGAAATCAAAGACGGAAAGATGACTGGAACTATTGAAAAACGGTTATCCGGATTAAGTGCATTTGATTTCAGGGAATCGGTAAAAACAGCCGGGGGTAAGCAAGAACAATTCGATAAACTTAAAAACAGTTCCACAGAACTCGATTACCTGGAGTATAAATATAATAACCTCGACAGTCTTAATCAGCCGGTGAGTATAACCTACAAAATAGCAATGAAAGAGGGACAGGATGGCGATGCCGGAATCATCTATATCGATCCTGTACTGGTCAACCGCCATAAGGATAATCCATTCACTTCACCAACGCGTGTATATCCGGTTGACTTCGGTGTCCCTTTCACCGAAGGGTACAATATGCAACTGACCATCCCCGAAGGTTATAAGGCAGAAGGACTACCTGAAAGCAAATCATTTGTAATGGAAGGTAAAGGGGCGCAATTCCTGTATCAGATTAGTCAGGTAGAAAATAAAATTGTGCTTAATCTCCGCTTCTCCATTGACAAAACCCAATACATTCCTTCGGAGTATCAAGCCCTGAAAACCTTCTATGATCTGGTTGTCAACAAACAGGCAGAACAAATCATCCTTAAAAAAGTCTCTCTTTAGACAATGACACAATAACAAGCCAAAGATTCAGAATATTCAGAGATCAAAACAACCAAATACCTAATCTTATGAAAAGCCGACTACTCTTGTTGATTGCAGTTTTCTTATCTTCGGTTCAATTGATTGCACAGGAAACACAGGAAGCGCCGAAGGTCAAATTTGAGAAGGTTTCGGAAGAAGAGCTTTCCATGAAAACTTATCCTAATGACACCACTGCCGATGCGGTGATACTTTATGATGATGGTACTTCATTCATCAAGTACGAACTTCAAAAAGGATTTATGCTCACTTATGAAAGGTTTGTTCGGATAAAAGTACTCAAACAAAATGGCGTCAACTGGGGTAATTTCTATATCTCGCTCTATTCCAGCAGTCAAAACCATGAAGAACTTTCTTCATTGAAAGGTGTCACCATTAATCTGGAAGGTGGAAAAGCCGTGAAATCTGAATTAAAAAAAGATGCAATATTCAGGGAACGTGAAAATAAATACTGGGAAGCAGTCCGACTCTCAATGCCTTCTGTAAAAGTAGGGTCGGTAATTGATCTGAAATACACTATCCAATCGGATATGACATGGAACCTTCGAACATGGAAATTTCAATACACGATACCTGTCAAATGGAGCCAGTATGAGGTAATCTATCCGGAATACTTTACCTACAACCATTCATCAATGGGATACCATCCGATGCTCTACTCAAAAAACACTCAGAAAATAGAGAATATTAACTATTCCGAAAGATTGGAAACGAATAAAGGCGGCTTTAGAAGCGCACAACCGACAACTGTCAGTCGCAGTATTTCATACACGACCCAGGTATATAATTATGCGGCTAAAGATATTCCGGCAATCAAAGGAGAACCCTATCTTACCGATCTTGGCAATTTTACGACCCAGATAAAATTCGAACTGGCCAATACAAACTTTATTAAAGTCGGTGGTCTGTTCAAAAGTTATACCACCTCATGGACTGATATTGCCAGGCAATTGAAGGAGAATGATAGTTTTGGCTCGCAACTCAAAGCCACGGGTTTTTTAGAAGATGCTGTTACTGAAATAACCAAGGGAACTACAGATGAACAAGCAAAACTTGAACTGATCTATAACCATGTGCAGCATATGATGAAATGGGATGGCTATAAATCTGCATTCACTTCCAAATCGATAAAGAAAGCTTATTCGGACAAAACAGGAAATTCTGCGGATATCAATCTTTTACTTACCGCAATGCTCAACCGGGCAAAGATCAACGCATTCCCGGTAGTTTTAAGCACACGTGACCACGGCATGCTCTCTTTTGCACATGCCACAATCAGCGACTGTAACTATGTGATTGTGAAAGCGGACATCAATGGCAAACCCATGCTGCTTGATGCGACGGAACCCAACCTTCAGACAGGTTACATCCCTTTTCGCTGTCTTAACGGAGAGGGCCACCTGATTGGAGATGAAGTGTCAGAACCCGTTCCGCTATCCAACCCTAAATCGATAGAAAACGCAATTGTCCAGCTCGAAATAAAAGAGGGAAAAATGACAGGTACAGTTGAACAACGGTTATCCGGTTTAAGTGCATTTGCTTTCAGGGAATCGGTAAAAACAGCCGGGGGGAAGCAAGAACAGTTCGATAAACTTAAAAACAGCTCCTCCGAACTCGATTATCTGGAATATAAATACAACAACCTCGACAGCCTTAATCAGCCAGTGGGTATAGCGTACAAAATAGCGATGAAAGAGGGGCAGGACAACGATGCCGGTATAATTTATATCGATCCGGTAATGATCAATCGCCATAAGAATAATCCATTCACTTCACCAACACGTGAATATCCGGTCGACTTTGGTGTCCCTTTCACGGAAGGGTATACTATGCAACTAACAATCCCGGAAGGTTATAAGGCAGAAGGACTACCTGAAAGCAAATCATTTGCAATGGAAGGTAAAGGAGGACGGTTCCTGTATCAAATTAGCCAGGTAGAAAATAAAATTGTGCTTAATCTCCGCTTCTCCATTGACAAAACCCAATACATTCCTTCGGAGTATCAAGCCCTCAAAACCTTCTATGATCTGGTTGTCAATAAACAGGCAGAACAAATCATCCTTAAAAAAACAACCCTTTAGTATGACTACCAAATTACTGTGGACGATCTGGCTATTGCTGACAATAGTCTCTCTCCTTTCCGGAAAAGAAAAAAATCCGCTCCATTATCCTGTGGCCGCAATCGATTCTTCGCTAAAAAAAGATGCATGGGCCGTGTGCCGCGAATATCGCCAGGAGTTCGAATTAATCAACTATGGCAAGGCAACCGAGCGCGTCCACATGGTAATCACTGTCCTTGACAAGAACGGTGACGATTTTGCCGAACTGGTTCTGCCCTACGACAAATCGAGAAAGATCAGCTCATTATCCGGGAGAAGTTATAATTCCCTTGGGATGCCAGATGACAAACTGAAAAACAAAGCTATCCAGGATCTTAATTACACCTCTGCGGGTGCCATATACGACGATCTAAGGATGAAAACGGCATCATTCAGCGGTGACACCTATCCATATACTGTTGAATATGAATACGTAATTGAGTACAATGGGCTTATGTCTTATCCGGAATGGCAACCCATTAGTGGTTACCGTATTTCTGTTGAGAAATCATCGTTTCAAATTAGTAGTCCCGACACGATGAAGTTTCGCTACCGCGAATTCAACCTGCCTTCAGGCTGCCGGACCGAAAAACATGAAAACGGAATACATTCAATCGAATGGAAGCTCGACACGCTTAAAGCCTGGCGCACCGAACCCATGTCAACAGAGTTAAATCTGGAAACGCCACATGTGATCACGGCACCGACCCGGTTTATTTATGATGGTTATGCGGGCTCCATGAATTCATGGAAAGATTATGGACAATGGGTCAGCAAGTTGAATGAAGGTCGCGACCAATTGACTCCGCAACGGCAGGACGAAATCCGTGAATTGGTTAAAGGGATGAAAGACACCACACAAATTGTTCGAAAGCTCTACGAATACATGCAAAACAGAACACGATATGTTGGTATTCAGCTGGGCATCGGAGGTTTTCAGCCCTTCCCTGCCGAAACAGTTGACCGTCTTGGCTATGGCGACTGTAAAGCACTCTCAAACTATATGAAAGCGTTGCTCAAAGCTGTTGGAATTCCATCAATTTATACTGTTGCAGGTGCTTCAACTAACCTTGGCATCACGATGACCGACTTTCCAACTAACCATCAAACCAACCATATTATCCTATGCGTACCGCTCAAAGGCGACACCCTTTGGATGGAATGTACGAGCCAGACAACACCATTTGGTTATATGAGCCCATTTACAGCCGGAAGAAAAGCGCTTAACATTACAGCCGGCGAGGGAAAGATCGTCAATACACCACTGCTAACGGCCAGCCAAAGCAGTCAGAACCGCAATGCCGATGTTCAGGTTTATCCTGACGGCTCAATAGAGGGCACCGTAAAAACCAAATACAGCGGTTATCAGTATGACAACGTCTCCCAAAATCTCACCGAGAGCAAGAAGGATCAGGAAAAAGCGCTTTACGATAAATTGTCGATTACCGGCCTGAATATCTCGGGCTTCAATTATGATATTGCCAAGGACAAAATACCGTATGCCGCTGAGACTGTAAAAATCTCTACACCAATGTACGGTACAAAAACAGGAAGCCGACTGTTTATTCCACTCAATATTTTCAACCAGGTCAAAACGGCACCTTCACGCGTTGATAACCGCAGAATGCCGGTTTACAGGGCGTACGGCTTTGTCGACAATGACTCGGTAACGCTGCATCTGCCCAAAGGATTCAAACCGGAAAGTATTCCCAAAGGCAAAACCTTTGCAACTGAATTCGGCGAATACAACAGCTCAATTGCTTTAAAGGATGATCAGCTGGTTTACTACCGCGAGTTGAAAATGAATCGTGGCACATGGCCCAAAGAGCGCTACTCCGCATTGGTTGATTTTTATACGGCAATCGTCAGTGCAGATAAGGTCAAACTGGTACTAAAGGAAGAGCCGAAATAACAACAGGCACTTATCAAAACAAATACAGCTGACCGGAACTCTCTCCTGTCAGCTGTTCTATTTATATTCTGATCGATTAAATAAGCAAGTTTTATCTGGAAATCTCAGCCGGACAAACATTTGCTACATTAATCCTTCGTTGTCTTATCTCACCTCAGTTACATCGCCAAGCACCTTCTGAAACAGACGCGCACAAAGTCCCAAAAGTCCGGAACGGTCATCAATTTCGGAGATCTCAATCCGGACAATACTCGATATTTTCTCAAGACAATCCTGGTTAAGCGTCTGTTGTATAGGGGTTAGAATGAATTGTTGTGCCTTTGAAATAGGTCCGCCAAGCACGATAATCTCCGGATTCAATAATTGTATCAAAACAGCCAATCCCCTTCCGAATGAGTTACCTACCTTATTTAAAATAGAGATCGAAAACTCATCTCCTGCCCTGGCTGCATTTACAACATCTTCCGGTTTCAGCGAAGAGAGGTTATCCTTGTAAGGGGTCGCCAATTGCGTAATGGTTCCATTTTCAATACCACTGATCGCCATATTGAGGATACTTTGGGAAGAGGCAACAGTCTCGAGACAACCTCTTTTTCCGCAGTAGCAAAGAATACCGTTTTCTTCGAGCTTAATATGGCCAAATTCGCCCGCAAACCCCGTTGAGCCGCCGTACAACTGACCATTGAGAATCATCCCCAAACCCAGTCCCCAGCTCCAGTTGATCACCAATGCATTGCGTGAATCTTTTGCCTTGCCGAAAATGAATTCCCCGAGCGCCTGCATCCGGGCATCATTGTCGATATAAATGGTCTTGCCAAACCGCTTCTTCAGTGTCTTGCCGATATTCTGATAAGCCTCATTCTTAATCGCATAATTGATTCCTGTTGCCGAATTGACAAGGCCGGGCATATATACGCCCACCGCCACAATCTTTGAATCGTCAATGCGCGCTTCATGAATCAGATCCATTGAAACAGTATGAAGCTTCTCGGCTAAATCGGGATGGTTTACATTTGTCTGGATCGTTCTTACTTCAGTAACAAGCTCATTATGACTGTTAAAAATCGCTATTTTGGCACTGTAATGCTCAATACCAATAGTGATTACATAAAAAGCGCCGGCAACAAGGCTGTATAAGGCTGGTTTACGTCCGCCACGTGAATCGCCAATACCACTGGTCATCACAGCACCAAGCGCTATTAATTCATCCAGCAAAGTTTTGGTGGTCGGCAAACTAACACTGATCTTTTGACTCACTTCTGCAGCCGATACAAATCGCTCTTCGTAAAGGTACCTCAGCACCATCTTTCTGAGCCGATAGCGTTTTAGATTATTAATGGATAAATGCTTAGCTTCTTCTTTCGTGATCAGAATCATAATTCCGTTTGGTTGTAATTTGATTCGGCAATTTAGGAATTATTCACCTTAATAAAAACATTCCTATTTTATTCCACTGTTATTTATATTTTTTATAAAGGAAGGGATGCTTTTGCAGAAATCTAATTTAATGGTTAATGGATAATTACCGCACGATTGACGCTAAAACCTGATATTGTACTTGAGCTTGAATCTTAATGCACTTTCATTCATCACATAACGCTCCAACGGTTTCGAAAGATTCGAAGTCCAGGCAATAATGATTTCGTTCCCCGGCTTGACAATCCATTGAAACCTCGATTGTACCCCAATGGTTTTGGAACTGTTGTCGTATTGAAAATAGTTGTACAACGTTATATCGGGACTAAAAAGGATATTCGCATTGACCTGGTAGATCCGGGCGGTGAAATTGCCTTCAGGCAGAATTACTTCATTCTGTTTGTACTTTGCGCCGATAAAGAAAGGAACGGCCACCTTGTAATTGGCGCCGATTGAAAAGTCTTTCCTGTAACCATTGTAAAAATCGCCCCAGACAAAGGAGCAATCACCGGAGAAATTGCGACTTCCCGCGGTAAGCAGACTCAAAGAGTGACGGTAAAATTCGTATTGTCCGACTGGAATAATAAAGGTAGAAAAGATCTTAAACTCGTTTTCAAGGTTTTCGAAAGTTTGACTCACCGTATACGAAAACTCCTCACCCGACTTGAACCGAAGACGCAAAGGCGAAAAGCTGATCGTGCGCGTCTCAAGTACGTTTGAAAAATTCACAATATGATCAAATCCAAAGCCTGTAAGGACTTGCAGAATTCCCCACTTGTCAGGCCGGGGCCCGATATTAATATTTCCATAGGACTCTTTGATGTTGGTCCGCGGGACAAACCCCATACCGGCCACAAAGTTTTCACCAATCTCGTGGTGTCCCAAACTGAAATAAAGGAAATCGTTCGGGTAAGTAATTGTTCCGCCCCACGATAAATCGCTATCTGACAAACCCTTTGTATTCGACTTCAACCCAAAAAGAATCAATGAGAGATTTTTATTGCCATGAAATTTTGACGTCGCCAATTTCAGGTCTATTCCACCGACAAAGTTCTCGGCCTGAGAAATAGCATTTCCATAAGTACCAATCATCCCGATTGACGATTCAGGTCCTATGTTTCGTGAAATCCGGGCGACCGAGAAGTTGGAATTCCCCGACCAATGATCATCATTCACATGCATCACGCCGATATTCCATTTACCAATCATACCGGTGATTTTACCTGCATAATTGATCTGAACCGGTAACCCGTTACTGTCCAATCCCATCCGGCGGGAGAAGAACGGAATGATACCTTTCCCGTAAGGATTTAAATCATCACCCTGAATTCCGAAAGAAAAATGATTCGATCCATCAATAAAAAAGTCCCGCTTTTCGGGAAAAAGAAGACCGAAACGCGTGAGGTTAATCTGCCGGTCATCGACCTCTGTCTCAGCAAAATCAGTATTAATTGACAACGAAGACTTTAAACTTGGGGTAATCTGATAAAACATATCCAAACCACCATCAACATGGTATTTATTCTTGACGCCTTGTTTGGTATCCATTCCACCCACCACATAGGGCGAGATATCCAATCCAATTCCCTGGGTAATATCTTGAATTCCTTCGATCAGTCCGGCATCGGAGACCTGGAACATATAGCTGTTGATATTCGCAGAAGGCCAGTACGAGGATTCGAGCTTCCGCTTAATGTGCCGGATAAATTTGATTCCCCATGTTGTCTGATTCTTATCGAAACCGATGGTCTTAAAAGGAATTGCCATCTCAGCTTCCCAGCCATCGTCAACAATCCGGGCCTTTCCTTCCCATAATCCATCCCAGGCTTTGTTGAAAACCGCCCCATTCTCACTGATCGTTGCATCACCAATCGAACCGCGTGGCCCGATCTGAAACCAATATCCATTGCGATGATCAAGATAGGTATCCAGAATCACCTGGATCCGGTCGTCGTTTCCCAGGCTGACATCACGCGCCATCTCTTTGGCTGTGATCTTTTTAGGATCATCAAAACATTTGATCCCGACATAGAGATGACTCGCATCATGGCATACGTAAAACACCGTCTTTTCTGAAACCGGTTGACCCGGATTAGGTTCCCGCTGGTATAATTCATCAACTTTGGCCGCGTTGGTCCACGCTTCATCATTCAGCCGGCCGTCGATTGTTGGCGGTTTGGATACATAAACCGCTTTTATTGAGGGCTGCGCAGCACTAATTGTCGAAATCAAAAGAAAGAGAGGAAGAAAACGCAATGAACGATTCATAACAAGGTTAATATTTGTAATCTGTCTGAACCCTATTAAATTGTTACAAAAGCGTTTATGAAACCAAAGGTTTCAAGTATAATTTGCAGGATTTCGTAGCCAGAAGGAGTTTTTATCAGCCGCTGAAAATACAAAAAATAT
>JANYLE010000080.1 GCA_025363795.1 Mariniphaga sp.
TTGCAGTAATTATAATTGAAAAGAATCACTCTTTTTTCTATAATCATTCTAAATTGTTCGGGTCAAAACGGGCGATTTAACTTTCGAATGATACGGTTATTTGTTCTAATGCATTGATAGGTTTGACCTCCGACGGTGTTATGACCTCATTTCACTTGATTGAACTGCTTATCGGGAGGAATTCAACATATTGACGTTATTCATGAGAGTTGGTCAGCAAGCATTGAAGTTTTATATTTGCCGTCCGAAACCCTCATGCACAAAGGCTCGTCAAAGAAGACGAGAATCAATGAGGGTTCAATATGGCCTTTTAATGCTGTTTCGTTTTCACATTAAAGATTCAAAATCATATAGAATAATTATGAAGGGTTTAAGAATTATTGTACTTGCCAAGCAGGTTCCTGACACGCGAAACGTTGGGAAAGATGCCATGAAAGCAGATGGAACTGTGAATAGGGCTGTTCTTCCTGCAATTTTTAATCCGGAGGATCTCAATGCGTTGGAGCTTGCTCTGCGTGTAAAAGATGAGATTCCCGGTACAACGGTTAAGATTTTAACCATGGGGCCAGGTAGGGCTGCCGAAATAATCAGGGAAGGTTTATACCGTGGTGCTGATGGTGGCATATTATTGACTGACCGGGCATTTGCCGGTTCAGATACTTTAGCTACGTCGTATGCATTATCTCAGGCTATCAAAGAGATGGGTGAGTTTGACCTGATTGTTGCAGGTCGTCAGGCCATTGATGGGGATACTGCCCAGGTTGGACCTCAGGTCGCTGAAAAACTTGGCTTGTGCCAGGTAACTTATGTCGAAGCGATACTTAATGTTGAAAAAACCAAGATAACTGTTCGTCGTCGTCTTGACAATGGCGTTGAAACGGTAAAGGCACCGCTTCCGCTGTTACTCACAGTCAACAGTTCGGCACCTGATTGTCGTTCGCGCAATGCCAAATTATTGATGAAATACAAGCATGCCCGCACAGTAACCGAACGCCAGGAAGCTACTGAAGATTATCTTTACCTTTATGATTCACGTCCTTTCCTGAATATTCATGAAATGACCGTGAATGAAATCAAATCGGAGCCGGAACAACTTGGTTTGTTAGGTTCACCAACAAAGGTAAAACGTATCGAGAATGTTATCTTACAGGCGAAGGATGCTAAAAAATTGACTGCTGCTGATGAAGGTATCAATGAATTGATGAAAGAATTGATTGATAGTCACGTGATTGGTTAGTAGTTACAGGTATAAAAATAATCGAAGGATGAATAACATATTTGTTTATTGTGAAGTGGAAGAAGGAGTTGTGGCTGATGTTAGTCTCGAACTCCTGACCAAAGGACGAAGTCTTGCTAACGAGTTGAAGTGTCAGCTCGAAGCAGTAGTGATTGGTGCAGGTCTTAAAGATGTTGAAAAACAGGTTATTCCTTATGGAGCGGATGTCGTGCATATTATTGAGGATCCACGTTTGGAACCTTATACGACCTCACCTCATGCAGCGGTCCTGATCAAATTATTCCAGGAAGAAAAACCTCAGATCGCTTTAATGGGTGCCACACCTATTGGCCGTGATCTTGGCCCAAGAGTTTCATCTGCGTTACACAGTGGCTTGACTGCTGATTGTACGAGCCTCGAAATTGGTGATCATGAAGATAAGAAAGCAGGTAAGATCTATAAAAATCTGTTATATCAGATTCGCCCTGCTTTTGGCGGTAATATCATTGCATGGATTATCAATCCCGATTGCCGCCCTCAAATGGCGACTGTCCGTGAAGGTGTAATGAAAAAAGAGATTCTTAATGCCAATTATCCTGGTAAAGTGGTACATCTTGAAGTTGCGAAATACGTTTCTGATATAGATTTTGCAGTTCAGGTTATTGAGCGCCATCTTGAAAAAAGAAAAATCAATATCAAAGGTGCTTCAATTGTCGTTTCTGGCGGTTATGGTGTTGGTTCGAAAGAAAATTTTAAGTTGCTTTATGAATTAGCCGATGTATTGGGAGCTGAAGTTGGAGCTTCCCGTGCAGCTGTTGATGCTGGTTTTACTGATCATGAGCGGCAGATTGGACAAACGGGGATTACCGTTCGTCCGAAATTGTATATTGCTTGTGGTATTTCTGGTCAGGTTCAGCATCGTGCCGGAATGGAAGAGTCTGCACAGATTATCTCGATTAATACTGATCCGGAGGCCCCTATTAATTCTTTGGCTGATTACGTTATAACCGGAGATCTTTCGGAAATCATTCCTAAAATGATTAAGTATTATAAACTAAATACGAAGTAAATCGTGATTACCCGGTTTATATCAAAAAATTAAAAGAGAAATGGCAAATTTTTATAACGATAACAGAGACTTAAAATTCCACCTGACGCATCCTATGATGCAGAAGCTGGTCATGCTAAAGGAACGCAACTTCACCGATAAAGCTAGCTTTGACTATGCCCCGCTTGATTTTGAGGATGCGATGGATAGCTTCGAGCGTGTTCTTGAAGTTGTTGGAGAAATCAGCGGTGATATTATTGGGCCTAATGCTGAATCAATCGATGCCGAAGGACCGAGAGTTGCCGACGGACGCGTAATTTACGCCAAGGGAACACAGGAAAATCTTGATGCCCTGATTAAAGCTGGCTTACTTGGAATTACTTTACCAAGACGATTTGGAGGATTAAACTTCCCGATTGTTCCTTACATCATGGCTGCCGATATCGTATCGCGCGCTGATGCCGGTTTTGTAAATATCTGGGGTCTTCAGGATTGTGCCGAGACTTTAAATGAATTTGCATCCGAAGAACAAAAGGAAAGATGGCTAACCCGTGTCGTTGCCGGCGAAACCATGGCTATGGATCTCACGGAACCTGATGCAGGATCCGATCTTCAGGCTGTTCAGCTTAAAGCAACCTATTCTGAAAAGAAGGGTACTTGGTTGCTCAACGGCGTTAAACGGTTTATTACCAATGGTGATGGCGACATTGCATTGGTTTTGGCCCGTTCGGAAGAAGGTACACGTGATGGCCGTGGTTTATCAATGTATGTATATGACAAACGGAATGGCGGAGTTACGGTCAGGAGAATTGAACACAAGATGGGAATCATTGGTTCTCCGACATGCGAACTTGTTTTTAAAGATGCACCTGGTGAACTGATTGGCAACCGGAAGATGGGGTTGATCAAATATGTAATGGCATTGATGAATGGTGCAAGGCTCGGAATTGCGGCACAATCTGTCGGTCTCTCCGAAGCTGCGTACCGCGAAGCATTACAATATGCCAAAGAACGTGCGCAATTTGGAAAAGCAATCATACAATTTCCAGCTGTCTACGAAATGCTTTCTGTCATGAAAGCAAAATTGGATGCTTCCAGAACCTTGCTTTATGAAACTTCAAGGTTTGTCGATTTATATAAGACCTATCAGCATATTTCGGAGGAACGCAAGTTGACGAATGTTGAACGTGATGAAATGAAAGAATTTCAGCGTTTGGCAGATATTTTCACACCGTTGGCTAAAGGAATCACTTCTGAGTATTGTAATCAGAATGCCTATGATGCCATTCAGATTCATGGTGGATCTGGCTTTATGAAGGATTACGCGGTCGAACGTATCTATCGTGATGCCCGTATTACCTCAATATATGAAGGGACGACCCAATTACAGGTCGTTGCGGCAATCAGAGGTGTTACTACAGGTGGATACCTGAAGCAGATGCACGTTTACGAAAAAGCGGAGCTTAGGCCTGAACTTGAAAAATTCCGTCGTATATTGATTTCATTGACCCAGGATTATGAAGAGGCGGTCGATAAGGTTATTGCGGTAGGAGATAATGAATATATAGATTTCCATGCCCGCCGTTTAGTCGAAATGGCAGGTTATATTATCATGAGCTACTTACTTGTCATTGATGCAAACCGCGATATGGAGTATTTCCGGACTACGCAGGTTTTTAATAAAATGGCTAAGGGGGAAGTTAAGGCAAGGGCCGAATTTATACGGGCCTCTTCGCTGGAGGATATAGGACACTACAAATACTAATTTAAAAGCCGGATTTATTCCGGTTTTTTTTTGCCCTAATAG
>JANYLE010000097.1 GCA_025363795.1 Mariniphaga sp.
CCTGTAAATAATGTAGCATCTTCGGTAGCTGTAACGACCCAGCCATGTTGCTGGGCAAGTGTTGTGATTGCCTTTATTCCGGATGGTATAGATGTGTGACGGTAACCTTCTGTCTTTGAGAAAACAAGAACATTTAATTTCTTCTGTTCATTGGCTTTTTTATCCGACTGCGCCATAACGCCCAACGAAACAGCCAATGTCAAAAATAGCATCAATACATTTCTGATCCGGAAATAATTTAATTTCCTAATGTCGGATAGAACCCGCAAGAAAAGAGTCGGATTCGTGTTTTGGTTTTTAGAACATGCTTTTTTCATTTCAGGTAATTTTAAGTGATTTAATTAAGCCGAAAGTAAATAAAAAAGGCGACCCTTTTAATGGATCGCCTTCTTTTATAGTCAGGAATTATATTAATACAGGAAGCTAAGCAATACACCGGCAGCAACTGCACTACCAATTACACCAGCGACATTCGGTCCCATAGCATGCATCAACAAATGGTTGGTTTTATCATATTGCAAACCAATAACCTGAGATACGCGGGCGCTATGCGGAACGGCAGAAACACCTGCATTACCAATAAGCGGGTTGATTTTATTCCCTTCTTTAAGGAAAAGATTAAGAATTTTAACAAAACCAACTCCACCAATCGTAGCAATAGCAAACGATGTTGCACCTAATACAAAAATTCCAAGCGATTTCACCGTAAGGAAAGTCGTTGCCTGGGTTGAAGCCCCGACTGTCAGACCTATCAGGATTGTGACGACGTCAATCATCGGACCTTTAGCTGTATCAGCCAACCGTTTTGTGAGGGTACTTTCCTTAAGTAAATTGCCAAAAAATAGCATTCCAAGTAACGGGAGACCTGATGGCACAAGGAAACAGGTTAATAACAGACCTGCAATAGGGAAAATGATTTTTTCCTTTTTTGAAACCGTACGCGGAGGTTTCATTCTGATCAGACGCTCCTTGTTTGTAGTTAATAACCTCATAAAAGGCGGTTGAATCACCGGAACCAATGCCATATAAGAGTATGCAGAGATAGCAATAGCGCCCATTAATTCAGGAGCCAATTTTGAAGAAAGGAAGATTGCTGTTGGACCATCAGCACCACCTATAATGCCGATTGCACCAGCTTCAGAAGGTGAAAATCCAAGGTAAAGTGCAATAGCATAGGCACCAAAAATACCCAGCTGAGCAGCTGCTCCAACAAGAATCAGTTTCGGATTCGATATCAGCGCCGAAAAGTCGGTCATTGCACCGATTCCAAGAAAGATTAATGGCGGATAGATCCCGTGAAGCACTCCAAAATAAAGATAATTGAGTACGCTGCCACTCTCATAAATTCCAATCTCGAGACCCGGATAAAAAGCAATATTACCAACCAGAATGCCGAAA
The DNA here is from genome assembly GCA_025363795.1 of Mariniphaga sp. Classification (GTDB taxonomy): domain Bacteria; phylum Bacteroidota; class Bacteroidia; order Bacteroidales; family Prolixibacteraceae; genus JAAFHB01. The sequence continues at coordinate 1,399 of JANYLE010000097.1, forward strand.
CCAATCGGAATCAGCAACATTGGTTCAAATTCTTTGGCAATTGCCAGGTAGATAAACACCAAACCAACCAGAATCATAACGATATGGCCCACTGTCATATTGGCAAAGGCAGTATATTGCAGAAACTGACTCAGGTGATCGATCACAAAATTAAGGAAACTTGAATTTTCCATATTTATTCTCCAATCACGATTAATACATCACCTTCCATTACCGCATCCCCCTTATTTTTGGCAATAGATACGATTTTTCCGGCTTTATCTGCTTCAATATTGTTTTCCATTTTCATGGCTTCCAGGATAAGCACACGTTGTCCGATTTTCACCATATCTCCCACTTTCACAAATAGTTCAAGAACAACTCCGGGTAGCGGTGATTTAATAGTTCCTGCACCTTTGGGAGCAGAAGGACTACTGGTTTTAGCGGTTGAAGGAACGATATCCGTTGAAGGAACCGCGACACTTCTTACCAATTTTGGTGTTTTAACAGGTTGCATGGTCTTATCGACTTCAACACTGTATTTCGTACCATTGATTTCAATTTCGGCTATGTTGTCATCAACACTCAGAACTTCCGCATCGTATTGATTGCCGTTGATTTTAAATTTAAATTTTTTCATTTTCAGTCCGGTTTATCTTGGTGATTTTCTTAATCCATAAATTTTTGAACTCCATGGCGAATAAGTACGTGAAACCTTGGTCATTGTAATCACAGGATCTTCCTGATCATGAATCTGATCACCATATAAATACAATACCATTACAATTGCAGCATTCACTTCACCAGATAATCCTTCCTGTACTAAACCCGGAGAAGCGGCCTGCTTCATTTTGCTGGCCATTCTGGCATCTTTAGTCATTACGAATCCAATGCCTTTAAAGAACAAATACAAAAATGCCAGAGCAGTAAAGACAACTAACATTGCTATCAGCGTCATTCCTATTCCACTCGGATCAAATATCACGAATTTGTCTGCTTCTGATATTTTTGGCTTTGTATCATTATTGGCATTTGGAGTCGATTTTTCAAGGTATCCCCATTGTGCTCCACCATCGACAAGACGACCATAAGTTACATCGGTAGTTTGTGGCGATTTGATGGTTACACTGTCAAGTAAAGTACGGCCATTGCTTTCAAATAAACAGATCGTTTTTGATTCCTTTAATATGAAATTCACATGAAGAATACCCCTGTCAGGCTCATTATCAGCCCACAGCACAATATAACTTCGGGGTGGAATCAACGTTGTTGGCTGACCCTTTGGAATCAGGTACTTTGTAGGGTTTTCAATATCATCAGTGAGATAGAGCCCTCCAATATTTACCGAATTATGGGCAGAATTGAAAATTTCAATCCATGCACTATGCTTCCCGAAATCATCGACATAATTAGAATCGTTATGAACGAGGATTTCGTTAAGGCGTAAATCTACCGTACTCTGAGCATTGGTGTTCCTGATTCCAATACACAGGAACACGAGTACGATAAGGTTTAAAACTGTTAGTTTATTTTTTAGCATGGCCACTAAAATTTATAACGGGAGATTCGAATGTTTCTTCGCCGGCATTGAATCTTTTTTAGTTGCCAACGATTGTAACGCTCTGATGATGCGGAACCTTGTATTTCGAGGCTCAATTACATCATCGATATAACCGTATCTTGCAGCATTATAAGGATTTGCAAATTCTTCTTTATACTCTGCTTCAGCTTTGGCAATGAATTCTGCACGGGCAGCGTCATCGGCCAAACCCTTAATGTGTTTACTTTGCAATACTTCAATTGCACCTTTGGGACCCATCACAGCGATCTCAGCCTGTGGCCATGCGTAATTGATATCTCCACGTAAATGTTTAGAACTCATTACACAATATGCACCACCATAGGCTTTACGCAAAATTACTGTGATTTTTGGAACTGTGGCTTCTCCGTAAGCGAACAACAATTTCGCCCCATGGATAATGATACCGCCATACTCCTGAGCTGTACCAGGCAAGAATCCGGGAACATCTTCAAGTGTAACCAAAGGAACATTAAAAGCATCGCAGAACCGAATAAAACGTGCAGCTTTTCTCGAAGCATTGATATCCAGAACGCCAGCCAGATAAGCAGGTTGATTAGCGACAATACCTACCGGCATACCGTTAAAACGGGCAAATCCAACAACAATATTCTGGGCATAATTTCTGTGAACTTCCATAAATTCACCATAGTCAACGATTGAATGGATCACATCCTTAACGTCATATGGTTTATTTGGATTTTCGGGGATGATATCGTTTAATTGGTCATCCAAACGATCAATAGGATCATCGCAATGAGCAATTGGTGGATCCTCCAAATTATTCTGAGGTAAATAGGAGAGCAATTTCCTAATCAACAATAATCCTTCTTCTTCTGAATCAGAGACAAAATGTGTAACTCCTGATTTTGAACCATGTACAAAAGCACCGCCAAGTTGTTCGTCGGTAACAATTTCACCGGTAACAGTTTTAACAACCTTAGGACCAGTCACAAACATGTAGCTGGTATCTTTGCTCATCACAATAAAGTCGGTCAATGCTGGAGAATAAACTGCCCCTCCGGCACAAGGACCAAAAATGGCAGAAATCTGAGGAATCACCCCGGAAGCCATGATATTACGCTGAAAAATCTCAGCATAACCGGCTAAAGCTGTGACACCTTCCTGAATACGTGCACCACCTGAATCGTTGATACCAATACATGGGGCACCAACCTTCATAGCCATATCCATCACTTTACAAATCTTGAGGGCATAGGTTTCAGATAGCGATCCTCCAAAAACTGTGAAATCCTGGGAGAAAATAAAAACTGTCCGTCCATCAATTGTACCACGTCCGGTAACAACGCCGTCGCTCAGAAATTTGGTTTTCTCCATACCAAAATTGGTACAGCGATGGGTTACGAACATGTCGAACTCTTCGAAGCTTCCTTCGTCAAGAAATAAGTCGATACGTTCACGTGCGGTTAATTTACCTTTGGTGTGTTGTGCTTCAATTCTTTTCGCTCCACCACCAAGTTTGGCCTCCGCGCGAAGGTCAATCAATTTTTTGATTTTGTCCTGATTGCTCATCGTACTAATAATTTTATATTTTGATGAAAATTATTCGCTGCAAAGTTCAGTAAGCACACCTAAAGTTGATTTCGGATGTAAAAATCCAATAGTCAAACCTTCGGCACCTTTTCTTCCTTGTTTGTCAATCAATTGAATACCTGCATCATTTGCCTGTTGAAGGGCAGCGTTTACATCATCTACAGCAAAAGCAATGTGATGAACTCCAGGACCTTTTTTCTCAAGGAATTTACCAATCGGACCTTCAGGGTCTGTTGATTCCAACAATTCAATTTTGGTTTGACCTACTTTGAAGAAAGCGGTTTTGACCTTTTGATCTTTAACTTCTTCTGTTGCGTAGCATTTGGTACCTAAAAGTGTTTCATAATAGGGAATTGCAGTTTCAAGACTGGCTACTGCAATACCAATGTGCTCAATATGTGATACATTCATGATAAATTGGTTTTAAGTAATTATTGGTTTATAATGTTTTAAGGCAGGGTTTCCCCTGCCTTAAAGTGTAGAATTATTTTGATAATGGTACAAAATGGTAATGTGATCCAAATCGCTCGAAAGCAGCCTTATCCAGCGCTTCGCGATGGTTTGGATGGGCAATCGAAATAAGCATTTTGGCCCGTTCCTGAAGTGTCTTTCCATAAAGATTTACAGCGCCAAATTCAGTTACAACCCAATGGATATTGGCACGGGTTGATACAACACCTGATCCTTCAATAAGTGTCGGGCTGATTTTTGACAACCCTTTTTCGGTTACCGAGGGCATTGCAATAATTGGTCTGCCACGGAAAGAATGACCTGCACCACGGATAAAATCGATCTGTCCGCCAACGCCAGAGTAATGTTTAATCCCGATTGAATCGGCACAAACCTGACCTGTTAAATCGATTGCAAGCGCTGAATTGATCGCTGTAACGCGATCGAGTTTGCGAATCACAGCAACGTTGTTCGTGTGACCCACATCCATCATGGCTACTAATGGGTTATCGTCAACAAAATCATATAATTTTTTTGACCCCATCAGGAAGGTTGCAACCATCTTTCCTTTGTCGATACTCTTCATGCTACCTGTAATTACCCCTTTTTCCACAAGAGGAAGGATACCATCGGCAAACATTTCAGTATGAACACCAAGGTTTTTATGATTTCCAAGTTGTGAAAGAACTGCATTCGGAATTCCTCCGATACCCATCTGTAAACAAGCGCCATCTTCAATCAAGGCAGCTGCATTCTTACCGATGGCAATGTCCATTTCGCTCAATGGTGCAAGATCATGAGCATATAGCGGAGAATCATCTTCAACAAAAATATCAATCTGATCAAGTCTGATCATGGCATCACCCCAGGCACGAGGAACATTTGGATTGACCAAAGCAATCACCACATCAGCGCATTCAACTGCGGCAAGGGTAGCATCGACAGAGGTTCCAAGAGAAACATATCCATGTTTGTCAGGTAAGGAAACCATAATCAAAGCCACATTAACCTTGAGATATCCTTCGCGGATCAGTTTTTGAGTTTCGCTAAGGAAAACCGGGATATAATCGGCATAACCAGCCTGAGTTTGTTTGCGAAGATTAGCTCCTACAAAGAATTGTTGTGCATTAAATATTCCTTCAAATTCCGGGTTAGCATAATCAACGACACCTTCAATATGGAGGTGCTGAATTTTTACATCATAAAGTTCTCCGGCACGTCCACGTTCAACCATTGCATTGATTAACGCATGTGGGGTAACTGCTACGCAGCTTAAATGAACCCTATCGCCCGATTTGATGACTTTTACAGCTTCCTCGGCAGTAACATATCTAACTTGCTTCATATGATAATATAACTAATTAAAAATTTGCCGCAAAGGTAAAAATTATTACTATGGAGAAAAAGAAAAACTGCGCAAAATAGTGTTATTTTAAAAAATCGAACGATCAGGTTGAAACTTTCAAATCTTAAATAAATGAAGCATATTTTCAATCGAACGCTAATGAACATTTCTAAACTTTAGTATGTTTGCTTCATTGAAACTAAGATAAAGAAATGACGAAATTTGATCTGGCTGTAATTGGAAGTGGTCCTGGTGGTTTTGCGGCCACAATGAGAGCTGTTGATTTTGGAAAAAATGTCTGCCTTATAGAAGCAGGACATATCGGAGGAACAGGAATAATGAACGGCCCGCTGACGTCAAAAACAATGTGGGAGCTCTCGGTTGATTATTCGATTGCCGCTGCTGTCGACCGCGGTTACAGGGCTTCGGGATTACAGGTTGATTATGGCATGGTAAAAAAAACAGTTATTGCAGCAGCAAAAACCAAGCAGTACCAGATGTTGTCGCAAATCGAAACATTTTCACCCAAAGGCAATGACTCAGGATCAATTACCTACAAACGTGGTTTCGCCAAATTCTTAGATCGTAATACACTTCAGATCGATGGCGAAAATGGAACAGAAACGATTGAAGCAGAATATATTATTATTGCAACAGGCTCAAGGCCGCGTGAACTTGCAGAATTACCCGTCGATCAAAAACAAATCTTTGATTCGGACGGACTGCTTAACCTGGATAAATTTCCGGAACGGATGATGATCCTTGGATCCGGAATAATCGGATGTGAATTTGCCGCTATTTTCTCGAACTTCGGGCAGACGGAGGTTCACCTGCTTGACAGGACACATCGGGTAATACCATTTGAAGATGATGATGTTAGCGACTTCGTTTCGAATAATCTGGAGAAAAACGGGGTGATCATTCACCATACCGCCACACTCCGGACCGTCAAAAAGGAGAAAGATCACCTGGAAGTTGTACTCGATTACGATGACGGCCATAGCCAGGTAGTTGAAGTTGATATTCTTTTGGTTTCAATTGGCAGGGATGCCAACACAATAGGTCTTGGACTTGAAAATGTAGCAATTAAACCCAATGTGAAAGGATACCTCCATATCAATGAGGAGTGTGCCATCGGTACCTTCAACAATTGTAATATCTTTGCTGCCGGGGATGTTACAGGACAAAAAGCACTGTACGGCGTCGCCGAAGAACAAGGAAGATTTATTGTTGAAGCAATTTTCGGAGCCTCAACCTATCGGCTCGATTATTCGTATATGCCTACGCTGATGTTTTTTAAGCCAGAACTGGCATCGGTTGGCGCCAATGAAAAATCCTTACGGGAGAAAAAAATTCCTTATAAGGCAGCTTATTATTCGAATGAATTAGTGAACCGGGCCATTGCCATGCGCAGCACAAATGGATTTGTCAAAATAATCGTAAGTAACGATGGATCAGATAAAATACTTGGAATGAGAGCTGCCGGACCACAGGCATCTGCATTTATTGTCTCCATCGCCTATCTTATAAATTCAAATATCAGATTACACGATGTACTGCAAAGCATTCATCCGCATCCCAGTGTAACTGAAGGCATTCAGGAATGTATCCGGATCTTTTACAACCAATCCATCTATAAACCCAAAGCTTTTCCGTCGCTGATAAAGGTAACGGAATGGAACCCGGAATAATTTGCAAATGTGACAATTCAACGATTTGACAATGTTAAATTCGATTCACCGGCTGTCAGGTTCTAATCCCTGGCAGCCTTTCAGCATTTGCCAGCCGCTATTTTTCGTTATCTTTGCCATTAATGATAACCCTGAATCAGTCAATTAAAACAAACTTCAATGATCCTATTTTTTAAAGGAAAATCAAACCTGATTGCTGTTGAAACTCACCAAAAATTATCCGATTTTGATCTCGAAAAATTAGTCTGGTTATTCGATCAGGCCAGCTTAATTGCTCAGGATTCGGTTGATGGAATTTTTGTCGGACCACGAAAAGAGATGATCACCCCATGGAGCACCAATGCGGTTGAGATCACTCAGAATATGGGAATTGCAGGAATTTTCAGGATTGAAGAGTTCTTTCCTGCTATGACGGAAAAACCAAAGTTTGACGCGATGCTTCAGGTTGTCTATAAAGGACTTAATCAACAAATATTTACAATTTACCATCAACCTGAACCCATTCTTTATATAGATGATATTGCGGCTTACAGCAGTCGCGAAGGACTGGCATTAAGCGAAGATGAGATCAACTACCTGAATGAGGTTTCAAAGAAAATAGGACGTGAACTGACAGACAGTGAAGTTTTTGGATTTTCACAGGTTAACTCGGAACATTGCCGTCACA
>JANYLE010000099.1 GCA_025363795.1 Mariniphaga sp.
TCTAAGCTTAGAAATGGAGATGCTGCGGGTGCACTCGCTGATGTCAACTATATTAGGGCAAAAAGAAGTGCCGCTGGTAAAACTTTACCCGCTCTAACCACAGTAACTCTCGCTGATGTCTTGAAAGAACGTGGTTATGAATTGTATTGGGAAGGTTTACGTCGTCAGGATTTGGTCCGTTTTGGCAAATTCGGTGATGTATGGCAAGAAAAACCAGCAACAACTGCCACAAAAACAATGCTCTATCCGATTCCAACTTCGGCACTGGATGTGAACCAGAACTTAAAACAAAATCCGGGATATTAATGATCTTCGTAAGTAAGGTCTTTATCCAATGAATTAAAAGATAAGTTAGCTCCATCTTCGATTGGTCGATTCATTCGTTCAGTCAAAAGTTACAGAATTAAAGGGTTGTCCGGTTTCGGGCGACCCTTTTTTTTGTCATACTCGTTCTCAAAACGGTCTTTTTAAAAACATGTTGTATAACATGTTGAATGCAAACGTCACCGCAAACGTTTGCATAATAAAAAACAAGTACGATGGAATCAAAGAGTGTTAAATTAGTGTTAAAAATATGTTACTTTGTGTTGCTAAAATGAAAAAGGGAAAGGTTTCGTGGAGGCAAACAGCTGATATTCAAATATAAATAAGCCTTTGAAGGTAAAATTTTTTAACCATGATTTATGAACCATAAATTTGACTCACATGAAATTTGAATTTGTAAGAATGAAGGCAATTTGGCTTTTCCTTTTTGCATTACTGACATTGTCAGTAACTGCACAGGAGAGATCAATTACCGGTAAGGTTACCGATGCTTCCAGTAAAGAGGCTCTTGTAGGTGTCACAGTTTTAATTGAAGGAACTTACAATGGTACCGTTACCGATTTCGATGGAAAGTATTCGATCAAGGCAACTACCGGTTCGAAGCTTGTTTTTTCATTTGTTGGGTATACGTCACAAACTGTGACGGTTAATCAACAATCTACATTCAACGTAGCTTTAGCGATGGAAACACAAGGGATTGATGAAGTTGTAGTTATCGGATACGGAACTGTAAAAAAGTCTGATGCGACAGGAGCCGTAACTACAGTGAGTGCTAAAGACTTCAATAAAGGGGCAATCACGTCACCCCAGGACCTGATCGTAGGTAAAAGTGCCGGGGTCGTAATTACATCCACAAGTGGAGCTCCAGGTAGCGGCGCAACAATCCGCATACGTGGTGGATCTTCATTATCGGCTACTAACGACCCTTTGATCATCATTGATGGTGTACCGCTTGATAGTCGGTCGATATCTGGTATGGGCAACCCACTGGCGTCTGTTAACCCTAACGACATTGAAACTTTTACTGTTTTGAAAGATGCTTCTGCAACTGCTATTTATGGTTCAAGGGCCTCTAATGGTGTCATCCTTATTACCACGAAAAGGGGTAAAGTAGGAAGCGGTTTGAAAATAACATATGATGGAAATGTTTCTGTTGCTTCGGCTGTCAAATTTGCAGATGTATATTCAGGCGATGAATTCAGAAAAATGGCATGGGATCACAAAAATCTTTATGATGCAGGTGGTTTTGCCCGTTTGGGACAGGAGAATACGAATTGGCAAAAGGAAATTTTCCGTACAGCAATAAGTACAGACCACAACCTAAGTCTTTCAGGGGCAACCAAGACAATGCCATACAGGGTTTCTATTGGGCAAACAATGCAGAATGGTATCTTGAAAAATACAGATATGAACCGGACAACAGTTTCTGTTGGTGCAGATCCTACTTTTTTTGAAGATCGCCTTAAAGTTACGGTCAATGCAAAAGCGATGAACATTGAGAATAACTATGGGAATACAGATGCTATTGCCAGCGCTGTCAGCATGGATCCGACAAAACCTGTTATGAATGGAAATACCCGTTTTGGCGGCTATTATACATGGACAATTGATGGTACGCCTAACGGACAAGAAACTGCTTTCGGCAGCAACCCGGTTGCGCAAGCCAAGCTTCGCGATAATAAGGCAAACGGAAAACGTATAATCGGAAATGTCCAGTTGGATTATAAATTCAAAATGATCCCGGGCTTACGCGCAAACTTAAATGCGGGTATTGATTATACCAAAACAAAAGGACACGATAATACCGATACAATCGCTTCGTGGATGAGACGTGGCGTATGGGGACAAATTAGAAACTATAACGGAAAGTATTCAAACAAATTGCTCGATTTCTATTTCAATTATAACAAAGATCTAAAATCAATATCAAGTAAAGTTGATGTAACGGCCGGGTATTCATGGAATCATATCAGGAGAGATGAAGACAGATTACAAGTAAGCATCATTGATGCATTACACCCGAGGGTTCCTGCTTCGGACAGCGCATCAACTGCAACTGAAAGTTATTTAGTTTCTTTCTTTGGCCGTATGAATTATACCTTGTTAGATCGTTACATGTTGACTGTTACAGTTCGTGATGACGGATCTTCCCGCTTTGCAAAAGCAAATCGCTGGGGCTTATTCCCATCTGCTGCCTTTGCATGGAAAATCAAAGACGAGTCTTTTTTGCGTGATGTAAGCGCAGTTTCCGACCTGAAGTTTCGTTTAGGTTGGGGGGTAACCGGTCAGCAGAATATCGTGGACAATGATTACCCGGCCTTGGCACAGTACCGTGCTTCCCTGAGTGGGTATTCTTATCAGTTTGGCAATGATTTTATTCGGACTTTGCGTCCTAATGCTTATGATGAGAATATCAAATGGGAATCAACAACTACTCAAAACGCCGGCCTTGATTTTGGTTTCCTAAATAACCGTATTTCAGGTTCATTTGATGTTTATAAACGCGTAACCGATGATTTATTGAATCGAATCGCCATCCCTAACGGTAGTAACTTCTCTAATGTCCTGTTAACAAATGTGGGTAGTATGGAAAATAAAGGGGCTGAATTCTCCTTGAACATAAAACCATTATCCACTAAGGATCAGGATTTGACGATCGGTTTTAATATTGGATACAATGAAAACAAAATCACCAAATTACTACGTACCGACGATCCCAATTATATTGGCGTACCTACCGGTGGTGGTATATATTCCGGGAACAGCCAGATTCAACAGGTCGGATCCCCGTTAAATTCTTTCTTTGTTAACAAACAGGTTTACGATGCGAATGGTAATCCTGTTGAAGGAGTTTACGTTGATCTTTCCGGAAAAGGGGGTGCTATTAATGGAATCGACAAGAACAAGTATACCTATAAAAGCCCTGCAGCGAAATACCTGATGGGATTATCAGTACGATATGCTTACAAGAATTTCGATATGGGAGCTTCTTCACGTATTAGTCTTGGAAACTATGTATACAATGCTGTAGCTTCTGGTGCTTCATATGATATCCGGTATGCTTTGGGCTATTGGGCTAATGCTCCAAAATTCCTTGAAGACACCAAATTTGTGACTCGTCAACCATATTCTGATTATTTCGTTCAAAATGCCTCTTTCTTTAAATTGGACAACTTGAATGCAGGATATAATATTGACAATATTATGAAGAACGTTAATGCCCGGGTTAGCTTTACAGTGCAAAATGTATTTACGATTACGAAATACAAAGGGATTGATCCTGAAGTTGACGGCGGAGTCGACAACAACTTCTATCCACGTCCAAGGTCATTCATTCTTGGTGTAAACTTAACTTTTTAACATCCAATTAAAACGAATATTATGAATATTAAAATATTGACATTAGGTGTTGCATTAACAACAGTGTTAATTACATCCTGTGTGAAAGACCTGGATGTAAAACCGATAGATCCGAATTTATTACTGTCCACCAATCTGAAAGACAGGCCGGGCGCCATGAAACAGGCTTTGGCAAAAATATATGCCGGTTTCATTACACGCGGTCAAGCCGGTGATGACAATGACATTAATTCTTCAGATGCTAACTTTACCTGTTTTATCAGGGCATACTGGAATGTACAGGAATTGACCACTGATGAAGTGATCTGTGCCTGGGGTGATCCTGGTATTGCTGACCTGAATACACAAACATGGACTCCAAATAATCCATTTTTAACAGGTGTTTATTCGCGTATAATCTGGCTGGCTGTTTTGAGTAATGACTATATCAGGTTAACTACAGGTGACACTGATCCTGACATTATAAAATACAATGCAGAAGCGCGGTTTTTGCGGGCACTAGCCTACTCTTATGCTCTCGATTTATTTGGTAATCCAGCCTTTATTACAGAGAAGGATAAAGTAGGTACTTTTTTCCCTTCTCAAACCACAAGGGCAGCATTATTTACCTATGTTGAGTCCGAATTGTTAGCCGTTCAGAACCTGTTAGGCGAACCAAAATTCGAACGTTACCGTGCCGATAAAGCAGCAGCCTGGATGTTACTTGCAAAATTGTATCTAAATGCTGAAGTATACACCGGTACAGCCAGGTGGGCAGATTGCAAAACTTATTGCGATAAAGTAATTGGCAGTAATGCATATACGTTAGCCACAAATTACAGGCAAAATTTCAGTTCAGATAATGACGTAAGCCCTGAAATGATTTTCGCTTTGGCAGAGGATGGTATAAATATCCAGGGTCCTACTGGTGTTTCTTTCATCATCCACTCATCTTCTAACGGAACAAATATTGATGCTGCAACGTTGGGTTTACCTGGCAACTGGGGCGGAAACAGAACAAAAAGGCAATTTGTTAATGTTCTGGTTGATACGTTAGCTGTTTATGGAAATGTATCGGTTGTCAGTGCAAACGACCCTTCCTTTACAAAAGTTAAGGATAAAAGGGTATTCATAAAGAGGATGGATGCTTGGGAGATTAAAAATATTCCTACCTTTTCTCAGGGCATCGGAGTGTACAAATTCACAAACAACCGCTCAGATGGAGCAGCAATCGTCAATTATAACTCTGACTTTGCAAGCACCGATTTTCCGATTTTCCGTCTTTCTGAAGCCTATTTAATGCGTGCTGAAGCACTGTTAAAATCAGGTAATGTTGCAGGCGCAGTTACGGATGTTAATGTAATCAGAGCCCGTGCCTTTGGAGATGCTATTCACAATATTACTGCTGCACAGTTGACAAACCAGTTTATGCTTGATGAGCTTGGACGTGAATTCTATTATGAAGGTCACAGACGTACCGACTTAATACGCTTCGGACAATTTTCAGATGGTACCTATAGCTGGGCATGGAAAGGAAATGTATTTGCAGGTGCTAAAACTGACAAGCACTTGAATATCTTCCCGATTCCAGGTGATGAAGTGTCTGCCAATCCAAATATCAAACAAAATCCTGGTTATAATTAATCATTTATAAAATTACAACAATGAGAAATTACATAATTATATTCCTAGTTTTCATTGGAATGGCAAGTATGTTTTCCTCCTGTAAAAAGGAAGAAACAAGAGCAATTTTGCTTGCCAGTCCAACTGCACCAGCACTTACTACGGTGCCTGATCTTGCATTAAAAAGATCAGAAGCATCAAAATCACTGCAGTTTATTGGAACTAAAGCAGATTTCGGATTTCAGAGTTCAGTGACTTATAACCTTGAAGCTGATATCGCTGGTAACCAGTTTAAGACCCCTATTGCTATTGCTTCCAGTCGTGTAGATACCTTCAATATTTCCGTTACCGATCTTAATTCTACTTTAATTAAGACATTACCACTGGATAAAACCTTGGCGATGGAATTAAGAGTGAGGGCGGTATTAACTATTGAAGCTTCAGGAGCTACGCCGATCGTTGCAATTTCCGAAGCAAAAGCAGTTAGTGTCACTACTTACGGACCTCCTGCACTTGCCTTCACTGTTGCTGGTACTCCACAGACGATTACATCGCCCACTGACAATAAGAAGTATTCCGGATGGATTTATACCGATGGAACTGCCTTTAAATTTACGAATAAGGATAATGGTAAAATCTATGGTGGAAATGCAGCTACTGGCGTTTTAACTGAAAACGGACCAGCAATTGCGCTTGAAGCAGGGGCTTACAATGTAACAGTCGACTTAACTGATCCAACACAGATAAAAATGACCGCTAGTGATGTTACAATTGGTATCATTGGTGATGGTGTTGGTGGTTGGGATAATGATACCAAGATGGTATACAATTTCACCGATCATACCTGGAATATTACCAAAACTGTTACGGCTGGTGGTATTAAATTCAGAACTCATGGTGGATGGGCTGGCGTAAACGTTGCCTATAATCCTGCCGGACACGATCTGAACAATTTGTACCAGAATAATGGCACCACGGATAGCGCGAACATTGATGATATTGCTCCTGGTACGTATAATATAAAACTGTACCTGGAAACTACTCCAATGAAGGTTGTTTTTACTCCAACTATCTAAATTTTAAAATATTTTCTCATGAAAAGAAAAACGATTAATAGAATATTGGCTGTACTTATTATTGCAACCATCTTCATTGGTGCATGTACTAAGGAGAAGTCAGATGTCAGATTGGAGCCTACGCTTGCCACTGCCCAGGTCTTAAATGTTAAATCAGACTCAGTAACAGTTGTTGGTTATGTGGTAGCTCAGGGAAGTGGATTTACCGAAAAGGGTATTTGTTACAATACAGCAACTGCTCCTACGATTGCAAATAGCAAGGCTATTTATACTGGTACAGCTACAACAGCCACCTTTACTGTCAAAATAGGGGGGCTTACTTATGCTACCAAATATTACACACGTGCCTATGCGACCAATGCTGCAGGGACAATCTATGGCGAAGAATATAGTTTTACTACTTTGCCAGTTATTCCTACCGTTACGACTGCCGCAATTACTTTAATTACCGGTACAACTGCTACTGGCGGGGGTAATGTTACGGTTACCGGTGGTGCGGATATTACAGCTCGTGGTATTTGCTATAGTAAAGTTCTTAATCCGACTGTTGCTAACAGCAAAGTTTCTACAGGAACCGGTGCTGGCGCTTTTGTTAGTCTGCTTACAAAATTGGAAGGACTTACAAAATATCATGTTCGTGCTTACGCTACAAATAGCGCTGGTACAGCTTATGGACCAGATGTTGTATTTACTACTTTAGTTTCTACTCGTACCTGGAACCTACCCGGTGACTATGTTGCAGCCAGTTATCCTGGTTCAACATTTGCTGATTGGGCTCCTGACAAATCACCTCAAGTAGCAAGTTTAGAATCTGCACCTGATAATGTAGAAGGCTATGTATACATGGCAAATGCGTCCAATAATTGGAAATTTGCGACCCAAACCAATTGG
>JANYLE010000130.1 GCA_025363795.1 Mariniphaga sp.
TATCCCGAAACAGCGTTTAGCATGGTCGGAACAATCGATGAGGCAATTGAAAAAGGGGAAAGATTGCTTGCTGAGTCAAAATAACAACCCCTAAAACAATCAGGTAATTCATTGCATTATGCTGCACCTCGAAATTATTACTCCGGAAAAAATTCTGTTCTCGGGTGAAATTCAACTAATCAAACTCCCTGGTTCACTGGGGTATTTTGAAATTATGGTGAACCATGCGCCACTTATTTCCACCTTGATGCAAGGTAAGATAAAGGTTAAAGAGAAGAATGGTGCACTCACCTATTTTGATATCAATAGTGGATTGGCAGAGGTCGCGAACAATGAAATCAAAGTACTTGTTGAATCGTGATGCCCGGGAATATACTAAAGTACATTTGAATTTAGCCGCTTAGTAAAATAGGATGTAGATCAAATTTTAAGGTCTTCAACCCAAATTGCTAAGCGGCTAAATCTTTGTTTTCCAAAATACTGGAATTAGCTGGTTCCATAATATTTCCTCAGGCATTGCATTTGTCTGTAATGTCTTCTTTTTAGTCTTCTATCCCTTTTCCCATTATAAAGCATGACTTGTCTATTTAGATTCCAATAAGTAGCGACTTCAGCCAAGAGTCGGAATTTTTTTTAGTATAACCATCCCCTCTACCGCTTTCAGATATTTTCGAACAAAAACGATTAATCCTAATGAGTAAATTTGGAATTGACAGTTTTAGCTTTCGATTTGTTAGGAAGGTGGCAAAACAAAAATCTCTTTGATCAAAAAGAAACAAAATAATTATCAAATATTCAGAAACATGTTCTGAATTTGAGGATCCTTTTTTTAATTTTGGCAATCGGGTTACAAATATCGTTTTTATCCCGTATTCAATTGTTCAAAGCAGACATCTATAATTTCAATTTATTATATTTCAAATATATACAGAACATGGCTACAAACTATTTTAAGAATTACCCGAATCAGGAAGGTTTTTTTGAACAATACGGAGGAAGTTTTATCCCGCCAAATCTCCAGAAGGAGATGGAAAAGATTACCGATGCCTATTTTTCAATCAGTAAATCTCACAATTTCATTTCAGAATTGAGGAGTATCCGTAAACATTACCAGGGAAGACCTACTCCGGTCTATTTTTGCAACAGATTATCGACAAAGTATGGCGGCCGCATCTACTTAAAACGAGAAGATCTTAACCATACTGGAGCCCATAAGCTCAATCATTGCATGGGAGAAGCTTTGCTTGCCAAATACCTGGGTAAGAAAAAACTGATTGCAGAAACAGGCGCCGGGCAACATGGTGTTGCGTTGGCTACGGCAGCAGCCTATTTTGGTTTGGAATGCGAAATTCATATGGGAGAAGTCGATATCATCAAAGAACACCCAAATGTTGTCAAAATGCAGATATTGGGTGCTAAGGTTGTTCCTGTTTCTCACGGATTGAAAACATTGAAAGAAGCAGTTGATTCTGCTTTTGGGGCGTACCTTCAGGATCCGGAAAACAGTATTTATTGTATCGGCTCGGTTGTAGGACCACACCCTTTTCCCATGATGGTGCGTGATTTCCAACGGGTTGTTGGAATCGAGGCTAAAGAACAATTCTCAGAGATGACCGGTGAACTTCCTGATAATGTGGTTGCTTGCGTTGGCGGAGGTAGTAATGCAATGGGCATCTTTTCAGCGTTTCTGGAAGACGAAGAATGCAAATTATTCGGTGTTGAACCTGCCGGACGTTCATTTGAAGTAGGCGAACATGCGGCTACAATGTCTTATGGGAAACCCGGGATAATCCATGGATTCAAATGCTATTTGCTGCAAGATGAAAAAGGGGAACCATCTCCTGTATATTCTGTTGCCAGCGGATTGGATTACCCTGGTGTTGGACCAGAGCATAGTATGTTAAAAGACATGAAAAGAGTTTCTTATGTGACAGCAACTGATGATGAAACCATTGACGCTTTTTACGAATTAAGTCGTCTGGAAGGGGTTATTCCTGCGTTGGAAAGTGCTCATGCTGTAGCTTACGCACTAAAACTGGCGACTGAAAATCCAAGACAATCCATATTGGTGAACTTAAGCGGCCGTGGCGATAAAGACATCGACTTCGTAATTGAAAAGTATGGCTTGCCAAAATAATCAATTCAATTTCTGATATTCAATACAAAACCCCGAACCAAATGAAATTGGATCGGGGTTTTTGCTATGCTTTAATTGTGATTTTTGATATTTTGACTACCGAGGATTTCGGATTAACTGCCTGCGGTTGCTACTCACTTTAACCTCCGGTTGTGACCTTGGAGAATAAGTTGAACGCGCCGGACGCTGCTGTTGCTTCGGAGCTTTCACGGGATGATGATCAATTAATGGAAAAGGATGTTCGTCAATAACGGGAATCTTTTTCCGTATTAATTTTTCAATATCCTTCAAATAAGCCTTCTCTTCTGCATCGCAGAACGAATAAGCTGTTCCCTTAGCTCCAGCCCTACCCGTGCGGCCAATTCGGTGCACGTAAGTTTCGGATACATTGGGCATTTCGTAATTGATTACAAACTCCATTTCATCAACATCAATACCACGAGCTGCGATATCTGTTGCAACCAGCACCCTGGTTGTCTGATCCTTGAAATTTGCAAGTGCCCTTTGACGGGCATTCTGAGCTTTATTTCCATGGATCGCTTCGGCTTTGATGTTATTACGTAACAGCTCTTTGACAACTTTATCAGCGCCATGTTTTGTCCGCATAAAAACCAAAGCGGATTTAATATTTGTATCCCTTAATACGTCGATCAAAAGGGCCGTTTTATTCCCCTTATCGACAAAGTAAATAAACTGATCGATAATGTCGACCGTCGGAGAACCGGGGGTGATCGCCACTTTCTTTGGATTATTTAAAATTGTATCGGCAAGCTTTACGATCTCGGGAGGCATCGTGGCTGAGAAAAAGAGGGTCTGGCGTTTACGCGGCAGCGCTGCAAGAACCTTTTTAACATCATGAATAAAACCCATATCCAACATACAATCGGCTTCATCCAATACAAAAATCTCGACATCTTTTAGCGTAATGAATCCCTGATTCATTAAATCAAGTAATCTTCCGGGAGTGGCGACTAAAATATCAACACCCCTTTGCAAAGCTTGTGTTTGCGAAAACTGGTTTACACCACCAAAGATTACAGTATAGGCCAGTTTTGTGTGCCTTCCATAATTTTTAAAGCTTTCACCGATCTGAATAGCAAGTTCGCGGGTTGGAGTGAGGATCAGACTTCTGACCTTTTTCCGCTTATCGAATGATTGATTGACAGTTAATAATTGGATGATAGGAATTGCAAACGCTGCTGTTTTTCCTGTTCCTGTTTGTGCACAACCTAATAAATCGGTGCCTTCTAATGCAATTGGGATTGCCTGGGCTTGAATGGCGGTTGGTGCGGAATAACCTTCTTCCTGAAGTGATTGAAGAATTGGTTCAATAATTTTTAATGACTTAAATGGCATGAATCTTTTTTAGACAGCAATCATTTTCAAATATTAAAAATTTTGCTGTAATGAAATATTGGGCGAAGATACGATTAAATAACCGGTTTAGAGGCATTTCGGCACAGGGTGCAGAAATCATAGCATAAAATTTACAAATAGATAACAGATAACGGAAATTTATAATCCTGATTATGTGACACAAGCAGATTATTTCTCAACTTCAAGATCTTTGGCAATATGATTAATTAATTGTCCGAAATCAGCCTGGGTTATCCTCCTATCGGTCTTCGATGCAAAAATTTTCCGAACTGGAAATTTGTAATTTAATTTAAAGTCAAGCTCATAAAAATCATCAAGAGACCTGCCATCTGAAGTTCTTTCCGGCACAAATAAGTTGTATGATTTTACTTTTGAGTCGGCCCATCCCGGGACACGCCAGGGTTCAAGACATGAATAAACTACCAGCTGGCGTTCGATCAATATCTTACGACTTGGGAGATGCTTTTCGCGGGTCCACCAAACATTCCGGACAGCTTCCATCGCAAGATAAGTCTCATTTTCAGTCAAAACAGCTCCAAGCATTTTCAGATTATTTCCGATCAGTTTGTCCATTGCATTCCCGTAAGGCAAACTGCTTTTAATAGCAGCCATTCCAATCGTAACACCCAAAAGATTCGAATATGGGTCCTCAATCGAAAAGCTGGAATAACGTTCTGGCATCAACGGTATAGAAGAACTGCCATACCATGTGGCAATTTCGTGCCAGACCGAAAGGTCATAAGCAATACGACCAGCTAACCGAACTGCATCATTACGACTTAGATCTAATGGAATATAAAGATTCAATATCTTGGAACCTCCCTCACGGCCAAGATGGAGCATCATATTCCCATTTTGTTTTGCCAACATAATTCTTGTATAGAGATAAGCTGTCCAATCGGCCTGATCCCGAAGGTGGCCCATGTCAATAAAACCGCCACGTTGGGTATAAATAATTCCATTTCCTTCGCCAGAATTTCCAAGATAATGATGCGGACCAAGTTGACCGACCGTAGTTATATCGCTATATTTTAAAACGGGGATAATCGACAATTGAAGATCAGAGCCAAATGCACAACATGGACGAGTAACCCGGTGAGGAGGGGAAGAAAGTTCCTTTGTCGAAAGATCAGGGACCTCAGCCTTAACCGCGCTTATGCAAAATATTAAAACAAGATATAATAGCTTTGATAACTTCATCGTTTGAAATAAGAACCCGCGAAGATACATTAGATTGTCTGATTTGCGAATATTCGTAAGTTGCAGAAGGTTTGTGTGAAGAGTATAATGTCATTCCTGTTGCCCAAAAAAAGGCTGTCACGAAGAATATTCTTCGTGACAGCCTCCAACTTAAACTCCATAAAAAATTAATTCATAGCATGTTCGTGTTGCATCTGCATATTATGCCTCATGCCTTTTTCTCCTTTTTCATGTCCCATTTTCCCTTTCATAAGATCAAATTTCAGTCTTTGTTCTTCTGTCAGTTGAGCACGTAGATCAAGGTGATTTTTCACTTTTATCTTAGCCATCTCAACACGAATAGCCCCTATTTTTTCGATATTCTTATTGATCGCAGCAATATCGGGTTTTTCAGCAGTCACTAATGTTTTTTGATGGGCTTCTGCTTCGCCAAGCTCACCCTTTAGTGGTTGTATTTGCTTTTGCATCGCCAGCATACTGGCTTTAAAAGCCTCTTTTTGTGCGTCGGTAAGATTCAAACCTCTGGCAGGTCCCCTGTCATTCATACGCATTTCCTTTTCTGGTCCGCGGGATTCTTTTTTCGAACCATTGTCTTTTGTCTGGGCAACTAATATTGTCGACAAACTCATTAATAATACGATGCCTAAAATTTTTGCTTTCATAACTTTTAATTTTTAAAACCTGTTATCGAATTTTTACTAAACTATCCTTTGGATTGTACTCAAACCAAAAGGTTTAATTAAATTCGGTTAAAGAAAAAGAATGAAGCTTAATCTTTGGCTCAAAACGACAAAGCTTTGTTTGTCGGATCAGGAATAAATGTTGGGCATAAACTGTTCCTGAATTGAACTGGCAAAAATCTGTGCAATCTCCTTCCGTTCAAACCCCAGTTTAATACCAAAATCAAAAATAAACTCGAATTCACTATCCGAAATAACACTGTCAGCAATAATAATATTGATGATATACTCCATCATCATATTTTTTTCACCCGGGTTGATCTTAAGGAGTTCCTTGACCGATTTCTCGAAAAACAGTTCAATTTTATTCTCCTCAATCATCTGGTTAAGTATCTGTTTTGGGAAGACAGTAAAAGCCGAAAGCTCTTCAATAATCCGTTTATATTCATCAGGTTCGATAGCTTTGTCGATACCGGCAACAATTAAACCTGCAGAGGCGATAAAACTTGTGCGGTGATAGTTGACTGGCGAGTTGCTGATCACCATCAGACTTTGAATCAGTTCCGATATTTGATCATTCAGCACCTGATCTATTTTAAGTTCTGCTCCTGAAAGAAGACTTTGATACAGCACCGAAGTTTCAAACAATTCAACAGCCTTGATCCGGATTGGATTGATCGGATGGGATAAAAGATTACCTGAGCCAGTCTCTTTGAAATATTTCAAGATCTCCTCATTCTCAAGGCTGAATGCTTTAGGATCAAAGTTCAGCCTTTCAACGCTAAGCCCCGAAGCCATTTTAAAGAAGCATGACAAGACCTTGTCAAGTCTTCCACAGGCCATAAATCCGAAACGGTCGGCAGTCAGTTCTGACAATTTATCCCAAACTGCAATCTTATGCTGCATCATCAGGGGTGATTCCGATTGATCGGTGAACACAAAATTCAACAGTTGTGCAATAATGGCATTGTTACTGATCAAATGCCCAATTTCATGACCCACAATAAATTTCAGCTCGTCGTCATCGACTTTATCGATCAATCCGGAATTGATATTGATGATATGACTTTCATCTTCTTCAAGCCTGGAGACCGCAAATGCGTTTAATTCAGGATTATTGGTGATGTAAAACTCGATTGGTTCGTCAAACTCCAATTTGGCCTTCACCTCAGCAAAACTATTATAGAGCCGTGGAGCCAGCTTCTCGCTCACCTTGAAACTGTGCCCCTGCAGAATGTTCTTGAAATAGTTCTCCGTTTTTTCAATTTTAGCTTCCCGAAGAATACTTTCAAGAACTTTTCCCTGAATCTGTTGATACAACTCCTGTCCGAGCTGAATTTCCAAAGGAATTCGTATGGCTTTATGGTTCATAGGTTCTCAAGTTAAATTATCCGACAATATTAATTTTCGTTTAAAAATAATCAAAACTATGGCGCAAACCACAACCAGATTGTTTTTCATGTCACCAAATTGGTAATTTTGCCCGCTTGATTCCTGTATGGCGTGATTTATCCATTTGCGCCGCTAAAATTTGATAATGAAGAGCTTTTACACAATCGGATTATTGATATTATCCAATACATTTATGACTTTTGCCTGGTATGGCCATTTGAAATTCAAAGAGATGAAATGGTTTGAATCCTTTGGCCTTGTCGCCATCGTACTGATCAGCTGGGCCATTGCATTTTTTGAATACTGCTTCCAGGTTCCGGCCAACAAAATTGGTTATAATGGAAACGGAGGACCTTTCTCCTTAATGGAACTAAAAGTAATTCAAGAAGTTATTACATTAACTGTATTTGTTATATTTTCACAGCTTGTTTTTAAAACGCAATCCTTCACAATGAACCACCTGATTGGATTCGCATTCCTGGTATTGGCCGTCTATTTTATCTTTAAAAATTAAAACCATGAAGAACATTAACTTATTAAAACTGATTACCTTTCTCTTCGCCGCAATCTTACTTACAGCTTGCCAGCCGACGAAACCAAAACTGAATGAGGGACTCTGGCGCGGAGCTTTTATCCTGACCGATCAGGAGATTCCTTTTGTCTTTGAGATAAAAGGGACTAATACAGATAGTACAATTGTCTACCTGATCAATGGTGCAGAACGATTTCCGCTAAAGAACATTACCTATTCCAATGATTCAGTAACCATCCCGATTGATCTTTATGACGCAGTCCTGACCGGTAAACTGGAAGGAAATACCATCAATGGCAGATTCAAAAAGCTTACGACAGCCAAGCCCGATGAAGGCATCCCTTTTAAAGCAACGTTCGGAAATGCGCCAAGGTTTGCTGCCGGTACTGAAGCGCCAACCGTTTCCCTTGCGGGAACATGGGATATCACCTTTATCAATGCAGATCAGAACGAACAAACCGTCGGAACATTTGAACAAAGCGGCAACTTACTCACTGGTTCAATCCTGACAAACGGTGGCGACTACCGCTACCTCGAAGGTGCAGCACAGGGAAACAAGTTTCAACTCTCCGCCTTTAGCGGTAATTCACCCTATCTTGTAAAAGGTGAGTTTTCATCCGACTCGACCTTTACAGGTGAATTTGCAACAGCAAAACATAGCACAAAAATTGAAGGAAAACGGAATCCTAAGGCTGCATTGGCCGATCCTTACAGCTTCTCCAAATTAAAAGATGGTTACACATCTGTCGAATTCACGTTCCCTGATCTTAATGGTAACAAGGTTTCACTCTCTGACCCAAAATTTAAGGATAAAGTGGTGATCGTTTCCATTCTCGGAAGCTGGTGTCCTAACTGTCTTGACGAAACTGCCTATTTATCACCCTGGTATAAAGCGAACAAAGATCGTGGTGTAGAGATCATCGGTTTGGCTTTTGAACGCAAAAACGATTTCGACTTTGCCAAACGCACCTTATCAAGATTGAAAGAGCGGTTTGATATCCGGTATGATATCCTCTTCGCGGGTCAATCGGGAACCGAATCAGCTTCAAAAGCACTTCCAGCACTGAATGGCATATCCGCTTTTCCAACGACCATTTTTATCGATAAGAAAGGGAAATTAAGGAAAGTCCACACCGGTTTCAGCGGTCCTGCGACAGGAAAATTCTACGAGGAATTCAAAACTGATTTTAACAAGTTAATTGACAGCCTTCTGGCAGAGAAATAAAGATCAGGGGATAAACTTATCGTTTATTTTACAATTCTTTAACCTAA
>JANYLE010000137.1 GCA_025363795.1 Mariniphaga sp.
GTCGATCATCACCCGCAACTGGTCCACCTTGACCTCGGCGAGTACTTCGTGAGCAAATGCAAACATTAACATCAATCTGGCCTCTTTTTCGTTAATTCCCCTGGTTTGGAGGTAGAAAAGAGCCTCTTCGTCTATCCGGCCGACAGTTGCTCCGTGCGAGCACTTTACATCATCGTTGTCAATGACCAGCTGCGGTTTGGTATTCATTTTTGCAGCATTCGTCAGCAACACATTGTTATTCCGCTGATAAGCTTCGGTCTTAATCGCATGTGGCGCAACATGAATCCGTCCCGTAAACCCTCCGGTTGAACTGTCATCAAGTATATTCTTGTACAACTGGTTACTTCTGCATTTCGGTTTACGATGCTCTATAAAAGTATAATTATCAACGTGTTGATTTTTGTCTGATAATGCAAGACCACAAATTTTGGACTCGGCATGTTCGCCATCAAGCAATACAGAGAGATTATTGCGGATGATGCCGCCATGTAGCGAAATTGCATTGGTCACCAACTGCGAATTGCGCTGCTGACGGATATATAGCCCGGTCAGGTTGGCAGTTTTATTGTGTTGATTTTGAATGCTATAAATATCGATTACGGCATCTTCCCCAATTTCAAATTCGGTAAGATTATTGACGATGAAATTTTGCGGAAGAAGCGTGTGGTCGCAGAACATGATTTTCGCCTGCGTATTTTTACCAGCAATGATCAGATTTCGCTGCGTCACATATAAATCGTCTTCGCTTCTTAAGATATTAATTAGCTGCAACGGTTTTGAAATATGCGTGTTATCAGGAATATAAATAAAAACTCCATCCTGGGCAAAGACCGTATTCAATGCTGTTAAAGGATCTGATTCAGCATTTGCCAGTTTGCCGTAGTATTTCTCTACCAAATCACGGTTTTCGATTACCGCCTTTCGGAAGCTTTTGATAATCATCCCTTCAGGATATGATTTGCCCTGGTTGTTCGAATCGTCAAACCAGCCATTGACCACCAAAATCAGGTGAGTATCGAATTCGGGTACATCGCAGCTAAAGACGTCTTTCAGGCTGACTTCAAACTGATCAGGCTCAAAAGATCTCCTGAAGTTCTCGTTTTCGAAAAGACGAGTGAGATCGGTATATTTATAATTTTCGTTTTTAAATCCCGGGATTCCCATTCGTTGGAATGCTCTAAACGCCGGTTGACGGGCGTTGTTGACCGTTTCAGACATCCCTTCGCCAATTTGCGCAAGGTTATCAGCGTAAATTTCGCCGATTCGCCGGACGGTCGTTATTTTATCAATTATCTCTGCCATAGCTATTCTCCCAGCTCTTTTTTGATCCAGTCGTAACCCTTTTCCTCGAGTTCAAGTGCCAGTTCTTTACCTGCCGATTTGACAATCCTACCCTCATAGAGAACATGGATAAAATCGGGTACTATATAGTCGAGCAAACGTTGGTAATGGGTGACCAGTATCGTTGCGTTATTTGGAGTTTTTAATAGATTGACCCCGTTTGAAACGATGCGAAGTGCATCGATATCGAGGCCGCTGTCTGTTTCATCGAGGATGGCCAATGTTGGTTCCAGCATCGCCATCTGGAAGATTTCATTTTTCTTTTTCTCTCCACCCGAAAAGCCTTCGTTGACAGATCGGTTGGTCAGTTGGGAATCGATCTGAACCATCGCTTTCTTCTCGCGCATCAGTTTCAGAAAGTCACCAGCTGATAAGGGTGGCTGATCACGGTATTTACGGTGTTCATTAACGGCTGTTTTCAGAAAATTGACCATACTGACCCCCGGTATTTCGACCGGATACTGAAAACTGAGGAATAAACCCTCTTTTGCCCTGACATCTGCCGACATCGCGAGTAAATCCTTCCCATTAAATGTAACCGAACCGTGGGTTACTTCAAAATTGGTGTTGCCGACCAAAACATTGGCCAGCGTGCTTTTGCCTGAGCCATTCGGTCCCATTATGGCGTGAATTTCACCTGCATTTACCGTAAGGTTGATACCTTTGAGAATATCTTTTCCTTCGACTTTAGCATATAAATCTTTAATTACGAGCATATTCTATTTTTTACTTTCTATTTTTTATCTTAAAATTTGCGATTCAGGCAACTGTATAGCCGAGAAAAATTTCTCGTCCTCCGTTTATTCGCCTCTTCGCTTTCTGATCTTATCCTACACTTCCTTCGAGACTGATCTGCAATAATTTCTGCGCTTCGACTGCAAACTCCATGGGTAATTTATTGATCACTTCGCGGGCATAGCCATTGACAATCATTCCAATGGCATCTTCTGTGGAAATTCCACGCTGATTGCAGTAAAAGATCTGATCTTCACCAATTTTTGAGGTTGTTGCTTCGTGTTCAACTACGGAACTGCTGTTGGCCACCTCGATATAAGGAAAGGTATGCGCTCCGCAGGTATCACCAAGTAAAAGCGAATCGCATTGCGAATAATTACGCGAATTTTCCGCTTTTGGGGAAACTCTTACAAGACCCCGATAGGAGTTCGAACTGTGTCCTGCTGAAATTCCTTTCGAAACGATGGTGCTTTTCGTATTTTTCCCGATATGAATCATTTTCGTTCCCGTATCCGCCTGCTGGAAATTATTTGTCAGCGCCACGGAATTGAATTCTGCTACTGAATTATCTCCCATCAGAATGCAACTTGGATATTTCCAGGTAATTGCAGAT
The DNA here is from genome assembly GCA_025363795.1 of Mariniphaga sp. Taxonomy (GTDB): domain Bacteria; phylum Bacteroidota; class Bacteroidia; order Bacteroidales; family Prolixibacteraceae; genus JAAFHB01. The sequence continues at coordinate 2,690 of JANYLE010000137.1, forward strand.
CCGGTTTCAACCTGGTTCCAAAGTATTTTTGAGGAAACTCCTTTACAAATACCTCGTTTAGTAACAAAATTGAAAATTCCTCCCTTTCCGTTCTTGTCGCCGGGATACCAGTTCTGAACAGTTGAATATTTCACCTCGGCACGGTCGAGTGCAATGATCTCAACAACGGCTGCATGAAGCTGGTTCTCGTCACGCATTGGTGCCGTACAACCTTCAAGATAAGAGACATAACTGTCATCGTCGGCAATAATCAAAGTACGTTCGAATTGACCCGTATTCTTTGCATTAATCCTGAAATAGGTTGATAATTCCATTGGGCAGCGTGTCCCTTTCGGAATGTAAACAAATGATCCATCTGAGAATACCGCTGAATTTAGCGCTGCAAAGTAATTATCGTTGTAGGGGACCGACATTCCGAGGTATTTTTGGATTAAGTCGGGATGGTGCTTCACCGCTTCGCTGAACGAACAGAAGATGATACCCCGTTCAGCCAAAGTTTCTTTGAAAGTCGTTTTTACCGAAACACTGTCGATTACTGCGTCAACCGCAACCCCAGAAAGCATTTTTTGCTCTTCCAGCGGTATCCCAAGTTTCTCAAAAGTGCGTAACAATTCGGGATCAACTTCGTTTAGACTTTCGTATTTTGCCTGCTCTTTCGGAGCAGCATAAAATATAATCTCCTGATAGTCAATCTCCGGAATTTTAAGTTGTGCCCATTCGGGCATTTTCATCGTCAGCCAGCGTCTGTAAGCTTTAAGGCGGAATTCGAGCATAAATTCGGGCTCTTCCTTCTTCGCAGAAATAATTCTGACGACCTCTTCGCTCAGACCTTTAACGATTGTATCGGTTGCGATATCTGTCACAAAACCAAACCGATAATCTCGCTGGGTGACCTCATGTAACAATTTATTTTGGTCTTCCATGATGGTGTCTTTATTGAAAAATCTACTCCAACAACAAATAAACCTGCCAAATTCCTATTTGGTGTTTAAATAGACTGGTTACAAATTGCAAAGATATAAAATGAACACTACTTTTGGGGTTTCCAAAATTTGAAATAACACTTGATGCTATATGACAAATACAAAACGTTCTAAAACAGAACTTTCCGAACTTGGCGAGTTTGGTTTGATCCGTCGTCTTACCGAAAATATCGTCCTGAAAAACGAAAGCACGCTTAAAGGAGTCGGTGATGACTGCGCTGTTTTGGACTTTAAAAATAAAAAAATTGTTGTTACGACTGATCTGCTCACAGAAGGAGTTCATTTTAACCTGATGTATGTTCCCTTAAAACATCTTGGATATAAAGCTGTTACTGTCAATTTGAGTGATGTTTATGCGATGAACGCGACTCCGAAACAAATTACGGTTTCTATAGCAGTTTCTGCAAAAATGTCAGTTGAAGCGCTTGATGAGCTTTATTCCGGAATCTATCTGGCGTGTGATCGATATAGTGTCGATCTGGTAGGTGGTGACACCACAACTTCGCTTACCGGACTTACAATTTCGGTAACTGCAATCGGGGAAGCCGAAGAGGAAGAGCTCGTTTACAGGAATGGAGCTAAAAATACAGATCTATTGTGTGTTACGGGTGATCTTGGCGGTGCTTACATGGGTTTGCAATTGCTTGAACGTGAGAACGAGGTATTCAAAGTGAATCCCAAAATGACACCTCAGTTTGCCGGGTATGATTATATTTTGGAAAGACAACTTAAACCGGAAGCCAGAAAAGATATGCTTCAGATATTTAGAGATTTGGAAATTAAGCCAACTTCAATGATTGATATTTCGGATGGTCTTTCTTCCGAGATTCTTCATTTGTGTACCCAAAGTGAAGTGGGTTGCAGGCTTTATGAAGACCGGCTACTCTATGATAATCAGACCAAAAAGATGGCTGCTGAATTGAATATTAATCCGTTGGTGGCGGCCTTGAATGGTGGCGAAGACTATGAACTGTTGTTTACTATTCCGGTTGCCGATCACGATAAAATCCGGAATCATCCTGATATCTCAGTTATTGGCCACATTACAGATAAGAGTGAAGGTGTCAACCTGATCACTGCAGGTATCGGACAATCAATTCCGTTGCAGGCTCAGGGATGGAATCCGCTGAAAGATTGATAAATGCTATGTTTTGGGTAGACCAATTCCAGTATTTCATGCACTTTAGGGTTATTTACATCTTAGGTTGGAGAAGCTGAATTGTTTTCTTCAAATCTTTGATGTAAATAATATTGTGGCGACTTTCCGGGCGTATTTTATTGAATTTTTTGTAATAATTAACTTGAGAAATACGACTAACTTTCCAACAATTCAACTGATTTAAGGTGGAGAAAGAGTTTGTCGATTTAATTAACCGTTATCGGGGCATATTGCACAAAATATGCAACATCTATTTCTACAGGAGTCCTTTTATCGAGGATTACTATCAGGAGATATTGATCAGACTTTGGAAATCTTATTCAACTTTTAAAAATCAGTCGGCCGTTTCAACATGGATTTACAGGGTCGCTTTAAATACGGCAATTGACATTGTCCGGATGCAGCGTATTCGCCCAAAACTCATTGAATTGTCTAAAAATGAGTATAACATTCCGGTAATAGAACCAGATTTGGAATCCGACAGGAAGGATAAACTATACCGTGCTATTAATACCATGTCGGATGCGGAGAAAGCGATAATCATTTTGTATTTAGAGGATTATGAATATAAGGAAATCGCTGAAATCATGGGTATTTCGGAAAGTAACACGGGTGTTAAGATCAATAGAATAAAGCTTCAACTTATTAAAATTTTGGGATATGGACAACAATGAGTTAAAGGCGATGTGGCAGGATGTTCATTCTGCCTGTCATGAATACGATAGAATCAATATGGAAGAAGTCAAAGTACTAAAACACAGCAAAATAATATCTAAAATAATATCCGATCAGAAATTGAAAATTCTTCTGTATTCAATATTTCTAGCAATTTATTGTGGTTTAATGGCTTATGCATTCATCTATCTTGGATTGCGGTTGTCTGTTTATTCAATATTGCCGCTTTCCGTTGCCGGGTTATTCATTTTGATTAAATTGACTTCCGAAATTTACAGGTATATCGCATTAACAAAAACTGCAGATAATAAGTCAATTAGCGAATCGTTGCAATTCTTCCAGGTAGAATTAAACAAGGTTAAAAAGATTGATTTTCTTTCGGGTTTATTCTTCTATTCTTCTTTTGCAATCGGGACAATCTGGGTTTATCTTAAGGATATTGGCGGAATCAAAAATTTACCCAACAGTGCTAATTCATTGCCTTTCCTGACGGTATTAATTTTAATGCTTCTTTTTATTCCCTGGATTATAAAATATCAACATAACCAACGCTATAGAAAGTTATATGAAAGTTTTAGTGAGTCGTCGGATTTCTTCAAAGAGGAATCATGAATTCCGTTCATCTTTTCTTTCCCTACGGGTTTTTGACAACTTTTCCCCCACGGCAATAAAATCAGCGAAATCTGAACCTATATATCATAAACTCTCGCAGTCGTACTTTAATTCACAAAATTTTCTTCCTATTCACACTCCCATCAACTCAAAGTGTGCGATAATGAACACACCACTGTATGAAAATGAACAGTTTTGTCAGGATAATATTATAATTTGGATAGGTTATATTGTTGATTGCTTTCTTTATGCTGTTGCTGGCATGACTGTTGTTAAATAAAAAATCGTCAGTTGAAGATCAGCATAAAATAATCTGATCTATACTGTAACGATTTAGAAAAAATTGCGTCTTATAGGAATAAATGTCCGGGACCGGGCAATAATTGATAAAACTAAATAAAATGATACAGATTAAAAATCTGCATAAGTCGTATGTGATGGGCAGTAACAGCCTTCATGTTTTAAAGGGCTTGGATCTGGAAATTGAGGAAGGTGAGTTTGTATCCATCATGGGTTCATCAGGATCAGGAAAGTCGACTTTGCTGAATATTTTAGGTATTCTCGACGATTACGATCAGGGAAGCTATTATCTGAGTGGCAGGCTAATGCAAGGTTTGAACGAAACCAAAGCCGCATTGACACGCAACGAGATGATCGGGTTTGTCTTTCAGTCGTTTAACCTGATATCGTTTAAAAATGCAATGGAAAATGTTGCGTTGCCACTTTATTATCAAAAAGTTAGCAGGAAAAAGAGGAATATGATTGCACTCGAATACCTCGATAGGCTGGGTATCAAAGAATGGGCGCATCATTTACCGAATGAAATGTCAGGTGGACAGAAACAGCGTGTGGCTATTGCCCGTGCCCTGATCTCGAAACCGAAGATCATCCTTGCTGACGAACCTACAGGAGCACTTGATTCTGCTACCTCCTTTGAGGTAATGGATATTTTAAAAGAGATCAACGATGAGGGTAAGACGGTTATTATTGTTACCCATGAGCACGATATTGCTGCAATGACCAAAAAAATCATCAGGCTGAAAGATGGCGTGATTGAAGAGGTGATTAAAAATGGTGATCTGCAGTTATTCAAAGACCGCGTACGAACCGAATAAAACCTGTAACCATGTTTGATGTTGATGTTTGGCAAGAGATTTTCTCTACCATTAAAAAAAATAAACTAAGGACTTTTCTCACAGGGTTTTCTGTAGCCTGGGGTATTTTTATGCTTATGATCCTCCTGGGGTCCGGCAACGGCCTGCAGAACGGTGTAAAACAGCAGTTTTCGGATAATTCAGTGAATATCATGTGGCTGTGGACGGGCGAAACTTCAATGCCTTATAAAGGATTGAAAGAGGGTAGACCTATCAAATTCAAGAATGACGATTATACCTTCCTGAGTGAGAAGAATGAAGATCTCGAACAGGTTTCATCGCGATTCTACCTGCCTGGAAATATTCTCTACACTTACAAGAACGAATACGGCTCTTTTGAAACCTCATCCTGTCATCCGGCTTTAAAGGAAATGGAGAAAGTTAACATCGTTTCTGGTCGGTTTATCAATGATTTGGATATGACTGATTTCCGAAAGGTAATTGTGATAGGCGAAAATATTCGTAAGGCGCTCTTCAAGGATGAAGATCCGATGGGCAAGTATGTGAAATTAAATAATGTGCCCTTCAAAGTTGTGGGAGTATCCTATGACAAAAAGCGGCAGAATGAAAGAACAGCCTATATCCCGGTAACTACGGCGCAACGCATCTTTAATGGTGCCGACCGGGTTCACTCTTTTGCAATCACAACCAAAATGGTGAAAACGGTGGAGGAAGCTGATGCGATTACTGAACGTGTCAGACAGGATATGGCGCTTCGCCACAATTTTGATCCGAAGGACAAACGTGCGATGGGTTCTTTTAATATGTTGGCGGAGTATATCCGCACGATGAAAATCTTTCAGGCTATCAAAATTTTTGTCTGGATTATTGGGATCGGAACGCTAATCGCAGGAATTGTAGGTGTGAGCAACATCATGTTGATTCTCGTTAAAGAACGCACCCGCGAAATTGGAATCCGCAAGGCGCTTGGTGCAACTCCATCTTCAGTAATTGGATTGGTTTTACTTGAATCAGTTCTGATTACAACCGTTGCCGGATATGCCGGATTGGTCGTTGGGGTAAGTATTATGGAGGGAATTAATTATTTTCTGGAGCAGATGTTTGCTTCTGGTGCAGGGGAAGGGATGTTCTTTCGTAATCCAACCGTTGATTTTTCGACGGCCATAGCATCAACTTTGATATTAGTAATTTCCGGAGCGCTCGCCGGGTATTTGCCAGCACGTAAGGCGGCAAATGTAAAACCGATCGAAGCATTACGCGACGAATAGGTTTTAGATGGGGAGTGTGAAGGGGATAAGAATTTTTGCCCGTACAAATTCAGAATTGAGTAACAGATATAAAAAATAGAAGCAATGTTTGATATCGACAGGTGGAATGAGATTTGGAATGCCCTGGCCAAGAATAAGATCAGGAGTTTGCTCACCGCATTTGGCGTATTTTGGGGTATCTTCATGTTGATTGTGATGGCCGGAGCCGGTAAGGGACTTGAAAATGGGATCGTCCAGGGAGTTTCGAGGTTTGCCACGAATTCTGCTTTTCTTTGGACGGACAGGACAAGCGAGCCTTATAAAGGATTCAAACGTGGACGGTATTGGAATATGGAAGCTGAAGACATTCAGTACATTAAAAATAATGTGCCCGAACTGGAAATTATTACTCCGAAAAATTTTGGCGGCCGTTTTAACAGTGGACCAAATGTAATCTACGGAAAGAAAACGGGTGCTTTTAATATTAAAGGAGATTACCCTGACTATGTTAAAATTGATCCTTGCACCGTTTTAAAAGGGCGCTGGATTAATGAGATGGATATTCGTGACAAACGAAAAGTGTGCGTGATTGGAGAGAAGGTGTTTGAATCAATGTTCAATCCGACTGATAATCCAATTGGTCAATATTTAAAAATTTCAGGTGTTTATTATCAGGTAGTTGGGTTGATAAGGCCTGAGACCAGGATCAATATTAATGGGAGGACAGAAGAGTCTGTATCTATTCCTTTCACTACGATGTTGCAAACTTATAACATGGGAAACCAGGTACACTTTTTGGCAATTACTGCAAAAAAGGGAGTGCCGGTCAGCGTGCTTGAGGAGAAAGTAAAATCGTTCATTAAAAAGAAGCATTCAATTGCTCCAACTGATTTACAGGCGTTAAACAGTGTAAATATTGAAAATTTTAGCAATCTTTTTCATGTTCTTTTTATTATTCTGTTAATTTATCTATTTTCAATATCTTATTCTTCTCTTAAAGCATCAATAGGTTTAATC
>JANYLE010000169.1 GCA_025363795.1 Mariniphaga sp.
AACTCCGTGTGCTTGAATACCACGTAAAAAACAAGAAAGATGAAAAAGACCGTTTCCGTTTTGTTTATGTTTGCAGGCATACTGTTTGCAATTTGTTTGTTGATATCCAATATCCTGGCCACCAAAATTATTTTGATTGGTTCTTGGGCTGCACCTGCCGGGGTGTTGATTTTCCCAATTGCGTATATCATTAATGATGTGATCGTTGAAGTTTGGGGTTATCAAAAAGCCCGCCTGATTATCTGGTCAGGTTTCGCTGTGAATCTTTTAGCAGCGATATTCTTTACACTGGCCATCGTTGTTCCCGCAGCCCCTTTCTGGCAAAACCAGACCGCATTTTCCACTATTTTGGGAAGTACTCCACGAATTATTGTTGCCAGCCTATTGGCCTATCTTACAGGATCATTCTTAAATGCCTTTGTAATGAGTAAGGTGAAGGTGCTAATGAAAGGAAAGGATTTCTCTGTCAGGGCCATTCTTTCGACTTTAGTTGGCGAAGCAGCCGACTCCTTTATTTTTATCGTTATTGCTTTTGCCGGAAACCTGCCGTTTAATGTATTGATTGGCATGATCTTCACACAGGCAACCATTAAAACAATCTATGAGATAGTGATTCTTCCATTTACTATCCTGGTTGTCAATTGGGTCAAGAAAGTTGAAGGTGTCGACACGTTTGATGATTCGATTTCCTACAATCCTTTTTCAATCAATCAAATCTGATATATATGCCTAAAGCATTGGTGGTTTATTCGGGTGGGCAGGATTCGACCACATGCCTTTTCTGGGCAAAGAAACATTTTGACGAAGTTGTGGCGATTGCATTTGACTATGGACAGCGGCATATTGTTGAACTTGATGCGGCAAAACAGATCGCAAAGGAGGCAAATGTCGCACTGAACATCTTTAAAATCAATCTGCTTAGCGAAGTATCGCATAATTCTTTAACAGATAACGCGATGGAGGTTGAAACCAATCAGCCCGATCACCGTCCGCCAAACACGTTAGTCGAAGGAAGAAATATGTTGTTCCTTACTTATGCAGCTGTATTTGCGAAGGCAAACGGAATCCGCAATATTATCACAGGAGTCGGTCAGGCCGATTACAGTGGCTATCCCGATTGCAGGAATGAATTCATTCTATCTCTCAATCAAACGCTTAATCTCTCGATGGATTATGAGTATCAGATTCACACACCGTTGATGTGGCTCGACAAATCTGAAATCTGGCAGTTGGCCGATGAACTTGGCGTATTTGAACTGGTGAGAGATAAAACGATTACATGTTATCACGGAATTGCAGGCGAAGGTTGTGGTACATGCCCGTCGTGTAAATTAAGAAACAGGGGATTATTAAAATATTTAAAATCAAAGGGAAATGGATGATTTAAAGAGTTTAGGAAAGTCTTCAGAGTATGTGTTTAGTTATTCTCCGGAAGTCCTCGAAACTTTTGATAACCGGCACCAGGAGAATGATTATTGGGCAAAGTTTAATTGCCCTGAATTCACCTCTTTATGTCCGATAACGGGTCAGCCCGATTTTGCCGCAATCTATATCAGCTATATCCCCGATGTGAAAATGGTTGAAAGCAAAAGCCTAAAGCTTTACCTTTTTAGTTTCCGAAACCATGGTGGTTTTCACGAAGATTGTGTCAATATCATTATGAAGGATCTGATCAAACTCATGAAGCCAAGGTATATCGAGGTTTGGGGAAAATTCACTCCACGAGGCGGAATAAGCATCGATCCGTATTGCAATTACGGGAAACCAGATACCAAATTTGTGGCAATGGCAGAACACAGGATGATCAATCACGACCTTAATCCCGAAAAGGTGGATAACCGTTAAATTCCGGATAAAGTGAGGTAAACCTATAAAATACTGATAATTATAAAAAAGAAAAGGTGCCCCAATTGGAGCACCTTTCTTATTGATTCAAGAACGGCATTAGCCTTTCTTAATTTTTTTAACACCATAAACAGCGCTCTCTCCCAATTCCTCTTCGATACGAAGCAATTGGTTGTATTTGGCGATCCTGTCTGTGCGACTTAACGACCCGGTTTTGATCTGTCCGCTATTGGTTGCAACTGCGATATCAGCAATGGTTGTATCCTCCGTTTCGCCTGAGCGGTGTGAAGTAACACTTGTGTAACCTGCACGGTGAGCCATTTCGATTGCGTCAAGCGTTTCAGTTAGTGTACCAATCTGATTTACTTTGATCAGAATAGAGTTGGCAGCGCCTAATTCGATTCCTTTTTTAAGGTATTCAACGTTGGTTACAAACAAATCATCGCCAACAAGCTGACATTTGTCACCGGTCGTTTTGGTATGAAGTACCCAACCTTCCCAGTCACTTTGGTCGAATCCATCCTCGATAGAGTCAATTGGATATTTAGCAACAAGGCCGGCAAGGAATTCAACCTGTTGTTCACGCGTTCTTTTTGCACCATTTGGCCCTTCGAATTTGGCGTAGTTATAAATACCATTTTCGTAGAATTCTGAAGCAGCACAATCCAGTCCGATTGATACATCGCCACCATCTTCTGCGCGACCTGGTTTGTACCCTGCCTTTTTAATTGCATCGATGATACTATTCAAAGCATCTTCTGTTCCGTCGAGTTTAGGTGCAAATCCACCTTCATCACCAACAGCAGTACTTAAGTTACGGTCATGAAGTACTTTCTTAAGACTGTGGAATACTTCGGCACCCATACGAAGACCTTCGCGGAACGAAGTTGCTCCAATCGGGCGAATCATAAATTCCTGGAATGCAATCGGGGCATCAGAATGTGATCCACCATTGATGATGTTCATCATCGGAACCGGCAATGTTTTGGCGTTCGTTCCACCGATGTAACGGTAAAGCGGCATATCAAGGTAAGCTGCAGCAGCCTTGGCAACTGCAAGTGACACACCTAAAATAGCGTTTGCACCAAGATTTGATTTTGTTTTTGTGCCGTCAAGTTCGATCAACTTATTATCCAGTTTAACCTGATCCAGGGCACTCATACCAACAACCTCTTCAGCGATAGTTGTGTTGATGTTTTCGACTGCTTTAAGTACACCTTTCCCCAGGTAACGTTTTTTATCTCCGTCACGAAGTTCAAGGGCTTCGTTTTCGCCGGTTGATGCACCCGATGGAACAGCTGCACGACCCATGATTCCGCTTTCCAGCGTAACTTCCACTTCAACGGTTGGATTTCCGCGTGAATCCAAAATCTCTCTTCCGATTACTTTGTAAATTAACATCGTTTTTTGGTATTTTATTATTAAACAATATTGTTGCTGTCAGACTGACAGTGCGATACAAAAATTCATACCTTAATACTTTTAACTAAACAAAGATAATCATTCATTGTTTTACAAGCTAAAAAAATTTGGGGCATCTGTTAAAACGATATTAAATTTAAGGACAAAGCAGCGCAATAAATTAAGATTCACTTCCACTTTGGGTTATAGTGTTGAATGATTAGTTTCTTCCAAAACAATTGCTGCAAGCAGCATGAAAAAGCCCCGGAACAAATTCCGGGGCTTTGACTCCCAACTATCTCGTGCTTAAATGAAATCTAATTACTTACAGCTATTTTGCACTTTTACATTTTGGACTTTTCAAGTTTCTTTTGAATTTTTCTGATTGCCGATTCAATTGGTTTTTCAGGTTCAATCACATTGTATTCTCCCCAAAATTCACGATCTGCAAATCCTTGAATTTCGTCGGTCATTACAACAGTAGGTTTCATCCTTTCGGCCATTTTAAGCGGTTTATCGGTTGTCTTTTCCCAATCGGTTACAGCCATTTCAATTGTCGATTCGTAAATTGTATTGAATAACCTTTTGTGCCAATCAACTTTGAATGTAATCTGTCCTCTTGAATAGCCATAGTACCATTTGCCATTTTTTTCGCGGTAATCGATATGGTAAGCTGCTACTGTAGGATAAACTCTGGCTCCTGCAGGTTTCTTTTTGATAAACATATCACTGGCCAGTGACTTGTTCTCAACATTAAGATTAAAAGTTGCACTCGTAATGGCCAGGCTTTCAGTATCAATGTAAAGTTTACCATAATAGAGTGGCTCAGTAATGTGAGGACGTTGTTTGAATCCTAGGACATAAATTAACCGGTCATTAATCTTCGTAATATTCTCAATATTAAATTCATAATTACCAATCATGTCTTCAGTGAAAATCATCTCGGGATTCTTCATGATGTCAAGGTATAAAGTAGTGTATGGTCCACCCTGAAGTTTGAAGGTCAAAGTATCTAATTTGGTATAATCAGTACTTTTACGGGCTTTATAAAGTTGGGCTGCATCAACTCTCGATGACATATACGGTTGTTTGTGAATCTCAACAACAGCCTCAGATAATGACACATAAGTTCTTCTTTTCTTGATTGTTTCGCGGTAAAATGCCGACATAAGGGTTTGATCGCTGAAATAGTTTTCGGCCCTCTTATTCATAACCGCACGAATCAACAATTCGGGATCCTTTGGAAAAACGCTGACTTCATTTAATGCAATAACCAGCAGTTCAAGTTGGATTCTTGTTTTTTCAGATTTAAATTCTGAAAGATTCAAAGTCTTATTTTTGTAACCTAAATAAGATACGACAACTTTCCCTTCCGTCATATTTTTCGGGACCTTTAATGAAAACTCACCTTCTGAATTGGTGATCGTAGCAATATTGGTACCGTTTAGGGATAATGAAGCAAACGCAAGCGGCGCCCTCGAATCCTGATCAGTAACCGAACCTTTGTACTGCACATACGTCAGCGTATCAGGCTGATTTGATTTTGGGATAGCTGGCAGAGGAAGAGCCGCTTTAGAAAAGCTTGTGCACACCAGAATAATCACGGACAGCACTATCGCTTTTCTGATTAAATTGAAATTTTGTGTTTTCATG
>JANYLE010000176.1 GCA_025363795.1 Mariniphaga sp.
ATCGTATCAGGAACAATTACCCCAAACCGTTTTTCGATCACCTCTTTTTTCTGGATTAATATATACCTGTCACACATCGGAGCTGGTGATATTTTTATAAAAATACAAAATAGGTGGTTTCGTGGCGCTAAATGGCGATGGAAATATTTTATTATTTTTCGGAAAAGAAATTTCAAATGAAATTTTTCACCTGCGAATTTTGGTGTAAATCAGATATAATGCATATTTCTGAACCGGCATTGCTACTGAAGTGGGTAGAAATGTATTAGATTTTGATGAGTGGCAAATATAGTATCGCTCTTGGCAAAGAATCAGCACAGGAATCATAGGCTCAAATCCTAATTTTGAGCAACCTTGAAATTAAACTTATGACGAATAAACAATGGGAGGGACTCTTAGCCCTCGTTGATGGCAAACAATTAACCAATAAAGAAATTGGATTTATAATCGACAGCCCCTGGTTGCCAGGTTGGTGCAGAGTTTCGACACTCGATTATTACACATCTGACGAGATCTGGTTATCATCGAATTTAAAAGCGATTGAAACTTTTCGTGATGTCACATTTTTGCCCGGCTTCTGGTCCGAGTATGGTATGTGTACCGAGCCGTCAGCTTTTGGCGCGCGTTCAATCTGGTACAACGAAAATCTTCCGCATGCTGAGAAAGTGATTCATAGTTCTTATGATATCGCAAGTTTACCTCAACCCAATGTGAAAACTGATGGATTGTTGCCATTTATGATTAACCGGCTCAGGAACCTCGAACCCCGTATTGTGGAATCGGGACACTCCATCAAATTTGCAGTTACACGTGGTCCGTTGAATATTGCTACTTTTTTGATGGGAACAACCGAGTTTATGATGCTGCTTGCAATGGAACCTGAGAAGGCGCATGAACTTCTGGACAAAATCACCCGTTTTATTTGCGACTGGGTTCAATATCAAAAGGAGTGCTTCCCATCTATAGAAGGTATTCTTCTGCTGGATGATATTGTCGGATTTGTTGGTGAAGAGGATTGTCGCGAATTTGTTGTTCCTTACCTGACAAAGGCTTTCAATTGTATTGAAACAAAGGTGCGGTTTTTTCATAACGATGCCTATGGCTTGGTTTGTGCGCCATTTTTAAAAGAGATGGGTATCAATCTTTTCAATTTTGCTTTCGATCATCCGATCAATCAGATCAGGGAATTAGCCGGACCTGAAGTCGCGCTGATCGGCAACCTGGCACCACGCGATATCCTTGCTGCCGGCACACCGGGCGAAGTCTATTCAGCTACCCAGTCGATGATCAGAGAGGTGACAGATTGTAACCGGATTATCTGGTCGTGTGGTGGAGGAATTCCCCAGGATGTCTCGACAGCGAATTTAAATGCGTTTATTTCAGCAGTTAAAGATTTTCAATGATCTAAATATAAGATACAAATAATGTTTTTGTAATTCTAATGCCGAAATGTATGAAATTCAATAACCTAGTCTTGTTCTCAATGTTGCTGGTCTGTTTTCGGGTTTCGGCCCAGGAGATGGTTGTTGCCAAATTCTCAGTCGGGACAAGTAGTTTAAACCGCAGCGGAACTCCTGTAAGTGTTTCATTGGATGGCCTTGATTATAACACAGATAAAGGCGCACTCCGGTTATTTGAATTAAAAGACAAAACGCGCACAGAGGTTTCGTGCCAACTCGAAGCCGGTAATTCACCTCGTTTATGGTGGATTCTTGAAGGAGAGACTCCTGCAAACCTTGAACGGAAATTTATCCTGATTAAAGATTCAACCTTCATCGCCAAGAACGTGATCACCACTGAGCTGAATTCCAAGGTGCTCGTTATTAAACACGACAAAGAGAAGGTAATGCAATATAACGTGGCCGAGGTTTATCCTCCTGATACGGTCAGTGAGATTTTTAAACGGAGTGCCTTTATCCATCCGCTATGGTCACCTTCAGGAAATGTGATGACCCGGATCGACGCGCCTGATCATTGGCATCATTGGGGAATCTGGAATCCCTGGACTAAAACTCAGTTTGAAGGGCACCACACCGATTTTTGGAACCTTGCCGAAGGTGAGGGAACAGTCAGATTTGCCGGGTTTAACTCGCTGATTAGCGGACCAGTTTTCGGCGGCTTTAAAGCCCGTCAGGAACACGTCGATTTTCAGTGCAAAGGCGGTGACAAAGTCGCGATGAATGAAGTGTGGGATGTAAGGGTTTGGAATGTTGGTTCCTATGGGAATGTCAAGGTTTGGCTATGGGATTTAACCTCTACGCTAAACTGTGCTTCATCCTCCCCAATTACACTTGAAGCTTATCGCTATGGCGGAGGAATTGGCTACCGTGCTACTGATGAATGGAATGCAAAAAACAGCTGGGTAATGACCTCCGAAGGCAAAGCGCGTAAAGATGCGGATGGAACAAGAGCTCGCTGGTGCGATGTCGGTGGTGAATTTGCAGGGAAAGGAACGTCGGGTATTGTGTTTATGTCGCACCCATCAAATCGTGAATATCCGGAACCAATGCGGGTTTGGCCTGAAAATCAGAATGGTCACGGTGATCTTTTCTTTGAGTTTTGTCCGATCAGGGATAAAAGCTGGGTGTTAAAATCAGGCAATGATTACGTATTGAGATACCGGATGTTGGTCTATGATGGCAAAATTGATCCGAAGACAGCCGAACAAATATGGAACGATTTTTCAAATCCTCCGGTTGTAAGAATTGACAAAAGTGAAAAGGCCAAACGCTAAAAATTTGTGTTTTAAATTTTAATAATAAGACTAATCAAATACATACCATTCTAAAACGCATATCATATGGAACGAAGAGATTTTCTGAAGAATTCGACCGCTGTAATGGCCGGAACAATTATTCTCCCTACGATTGTACCATCGACCGTGTTTGGGAAAAATGCACCGAGTAACAAAATTAATGTCGCCCAGATCGGCTTTGGCCGTATTGCAATGGGTCATGATTTGGCTGAAACGTTGAAATACGATGAGGCACGAATTATTGCAGTTGCTGACCTTGATTCAAACCGCGTGGCCAAGGGTAAACAGTTTATCGAGGATTTTTATACAAAAAAGACAGGCAGCAAAGATGCCATTAACGTGAAAACTTATGGCGATTACCGCGAGATGTTGCTCAACAAAGATATTGATGCGGTAATGATTTCTACTCCCGATCACTGGCATTCGCAACCCGCTATTGAGGCTGCATTGGCCGGGAAAGATGTCTACCTTCAAAAACCAACCTCACTGACGATTGCCGAAGGCCGGTTGTTGTGTGATGTTATCAAACGCAAAGGCACTATTTTTCAGGTGGGAACGCAGCAACGGGCAATGCCGCAATTCAGGATTGCAGCCGAATTGGTCCGCAATGGCCGAATCGGGAAACTGCACACGGTGAAAATTGGTCTTCCCGGCGATCCGTCAGGACCTGAAGCGCCCGAGATGCCAATCCCGAAGAATCTGAATTACGATATGTGGCTGGGTTCAACCCCGGAAGTTTATTACACCGAGATGCGCGTGCATCCTCAGAACAGCATGAGTGACCGCCCGGGATGGTTGCGCTGCGAACAGTTTGGCGCCGGAATGATTACGGGCTGGGGACAGCACCATTTTGATTCGGCAGCCTGGGGAATGGATACCGAACTTACAGGACCGATTTCAATCAATTCAATGGCGCAGTTCCCGAAGTCTGGACTGTGGAATGTTCATGGAGAATTTATTGCTGTGGCCGAATATCAAAATGGCATCACGATGATAACCAGTGGCGGTTATCCCAACGGCATCAGGTACGAAGGGAGCGAGGGCTGGATCTTTGTAACACGCGGTAATTATACTGCCTCAGCCAGCGATCCGGTTTCGCAAAGCAACAGCAGCAAAGCGCTCGACGCAAGTGATCCTAAAATCCTTACCTCCGTGATCAAGGAGAATGAGACTCATCTCTATAAAATAGATAATCAGCATGGCAACTGGCTTGAGTGCATTAAAACACGGAAGGAACCGATCTCTCCGGTCGAAAAAGGACATCGTGCCTGTTCGATTTGCCTGATCACCCATATTTCGATGAAATTGGGACGTAAATTGCAATGGAGTCCCGAAACGGAAAAATTTGTTAATGACGATGAGGCCAACAAAATGCTTTCCCGTTCACAGCGTTTCCCATACGGAACGAGTTATATTAAAATGTAAATGAAAGGAGCCACATAGTCACATTGGAATTTATCTATTGTGTTCTATTGTGCCTATGTGGTTATAAAAATGAAGTTTAATATGCGCAGAATAAAGTTTTTGATGGTCCTTTTTAGCTTAACGGCAGGCGCTTTGTCAATTCAGGCGGCTAAGATCAATGCCGTCAAGGTGGGTTCCAAAATAAATGTCACCATCGACGGCAAGTTTTTCACGAGTTATATTTTTTCATCCGACGAAAAGTATCCATTTTTCTATCCTGTCAATGGACCTCTCTCGGGCGGTTCGGTCACATCGATGCGCAACGGCGAATATCCGCACCACAGTTCCCTTTTCTTTGGCTGTGACCTTGTTAATGGTGGCAACTACTGGCAGGAAGGTTTGGAGCGGGGACGTATTGTTTCGGTAAATGCCGAAATTCTCAAAGAAGGTGGTGATACGGTTGTGATTTCGGATGAATGTATCTGGAGCCGTCCGGGTGCTGTTTCACCGGTTAAAGACAGTCGGAAAATCGTTATTACTTCACCATCGGCCACTATCCGGCAGATAGACGTTGAAATAACCATGGAGATGCTCACGGATGTTCATATCCGCAAAACAAACCATTCTCTTTTTAGTGCCCGAATGGCCGCCGATCTGTCTGTAAAAAACGGCGGAACGATGGTCAATGCTGAGGGAGCGAATGGGGAGAAGGATACTTTTGGTAAATCATCGCCATGGATCGATTACTATGGCAAACGCGGTGAAGCAGTTGAAGGATTAGCGATTCTGCAACACCCGTCAAATCCCTGGTATCCATCGCCCTGGTTTACGCGCGATTATGGATTTATCTCACCCACCCCAATGTTCTGGCCTGAAAACGGGGAGGAGACATTTATGAAAAAAGGGGAAACATTACTGCTTCGTTACCGGGTTTTGGTCCATGGAGGCGGTACAACCGATGCGAAGATTGGCGAGCTGTTTGAACTATATAAAAAGGGAAACTGATTTGCCAGTTATTTGAATGACTCAAAGCCTGGTGGGGAGGCAGAACCGGCGACTTACCTCCGGAAGTTGGCATGTTAAAATTTATGTCTTAATTTAGCGGTTCCCATTTTTACATCAGGGATAAAAGGAGTATTCGCCAAATTTTTCTTTCAGGCAAAATACAGGATGAGCATTTGATTTAAATATCAGAATAATAAAAATTTACAAATAGGAAATCTAAAATGAGAAAATTATTTTTTCCAGTTATGGCACTTGCATTTACCGTTGCGTTTAGTTCTTGTGGTGGTGGTAAGCCCGCGAAAAAAGAAACATTAAAACCTGCGCCGTTTACCGGAGCAAAAGGTGAAGTGAAGATCATGACCCTTGATCCGGGACACTTTCACGCGGCTCTTGTTCAAAAAAACATGTATGATCAGGTGAGTCCCGAAGTTTTTGTTTATGCCCCAAAGGGAAATGATTTAAACGAACACATTAGTCGCATTGATGGCTATAATTCGAGAGCCGAAGCACCTACAGCTTGGGTTGAAAAGGTCTATACTGGCAGTGATTACCTGGAAAAGATGTTGTCCGAAAAACCGGGCAACGTGGTCGTTATCTCGGGGAACAACCGGATTAAGACCGATTATATCAGAAAATCAGTTCAGGCCGGACTCAATGTTTTGGCCGATAAGCCAATGGTTATTACTGCCGAGCAATTTCCTATGCTGGAAGATGCTTTCAGGATTGCCCGTGAGAACGGTGTTTTGCTATATGATATCATGACAGAACGTTTTTCGGTTACTACTGTTCTTCAGCGCGAACTATCGATGCTTCCTGAAGTCTTTGGGAAACTTGATTCGGGAACGGTTGAAAAGCCTGCTGTTGAAAAAATAAGTGTCCATTATTTTTATAAAAATGTATCCGGTAAGGCTTTGGTCCGTCCGGCATGGTTTTTTGACGTTGATCAGCAGGGTGAAGGGATTGTCGATGTGACGACGCATCTTGTCGATCTGGTGCAATGGATTTGTTTCCCAGATCAGATCTTGCAAAAAAGCGATGTCGAGATCATTAATGCCAAACGCTGGCCTACCGTACTCTCCGGTGATGAGTTTAAAGGTGTCACCATGATGGAACAGTTTCCCGAATTTCTTTCAAAAGACGTAAAAGACGGCAAATTAAACGTCTTTGCCAACGGTGAATTTACTTACAAAATAAAGGGGTCTATTGCAAAAGTCTCCGCCATCTGGAACTATAAAGCGCCTGAAGGTGCAGGTGATACCCATTATTCAATGATGCGCGGATCACTGGCAAGTCTCGAAATCCGCCAGGGTGCCGAAGAAAAGTATGATCCAACCCTTTATATTATTGCCAAAGAAGGCGGCGATTTAAAAACTTTTGCAGCCAATCTTGAGAAGGTTGTTACACAGGGTTTGCCTCAGACAGGACTTAAACTTGAGAACGTCAATAAAAACACGTGGAAAGTTGTTATTCCTGCAGCGTTCAAGGTTACCCATGAAGCCCATTTTGCGCAGGTGACGGAGAAATACCTTCAATACCTGAAAGATGGAAAGCTTCCTGAGTGGGAAGTGCCAAATATGATCGTAAAATATTATACAACAACGTCAGCGTTGAAATTTGCGAAAGAAAATAAGTAATTATCTTCAATTGTTTCCAACTACAAAACGCCCGGGTCCTTGATCCGGGCGTTTTTGTCATATGATAGTTTTACATGGGGAAAATGAATTTGTATAATGCAAAATTGCGATCTTAAAATTCAGATATATATCGATATATGATTTCTTAATGAAAAAGTGTTTAAAAAAATACTAAAAAGAATAAACAAAAATTGATATTGATCGTTTTACTTGGAAAATGCTTGAAGAGTTTTAACAATTTAAACTTTTAGCCATGAAAAATTCTATCAATTTATTCTCCTTAGTTTTAATTTTGATTATTTCAATCAATTTATTTAGTTGTCAGAAGGACAAAGAATCTGGCACTGTCATGACCAGCCATACCATCACAGATGTGGCAGCGTCTAATCCAAATTTTTCTACTCTGGTTCTGGCTTTGAAAAGAGCTGGATTGGATGCTGAGCTGGCGAATCCGGCTGCCAGTTTCACTGTTTTTGCACCTACAAATGCTGCATTTACAGCGCTGCTTGCCGAACTTGGTGTTGCAACTTTAAATGATATCCCGGTTGAAACATTGACCAAGGTTTTGCTTTACCACGTGAAATCCGGAAAGTCAACCGCTTCACAGATTACAACCGGATATTATTCAACTTTAGCCAATGGCCCGGTGACAGATTCACATCTTTCAATGTATATTGATATGACTTCAACTAAAATCAATGGTCGCGCTAAAATTACTCAAACAGATGTGATGGCTGATAACGGAGTAATTCATGCAATTGATAAGGTTCTGCTGCCAATGAGCATCTCTGATCATGCGGTTGCTAACCCTGTATTTACTTCACTGGTTGCTGCTTTAACGAAAGCAAATCTTGTTTCAGCGTTAAATGACAAGACGAAGACTTATACTGTTTTTGCTCCGACGAACGATGCTTTTGCTGCGTTGCTAACGGCTTTGGGAGTTACCCTTAATGACCTTTCGGCTGCGACATTATCCCCTATTCTTCTTTACCATGTCATAAACGGTTATGTTCCTGCAGCAGCTGTGGCAGCGGGATATGTCCCGACATTAAGTACTGCATTTGGAAAAAATGTTTCGCTTCAAATTAGTGTAACCGGTGGTGTAAAACTTAATAATACTGTAAATGTGATTGCAACCGATGTTGTAGCAACAAATGGAATCGTCCATGTAATCGATAAAGTTTTGCTTCCTCCTACCGTAGTTGAAATTGCACAACAAAATAGCTTGTTTAGTACGCTGGTTCTGGCAGTTATTAAAGCTGATTTAGCCGGGACGCTTTCCGGGATGGGTCCTTTTACCGTTTTCGCCCCAACAAATGAAGCCTTTGCCGCATTGTTTACTACTTTGGGTGTTACTGGCATAGACGCTCTTTCAAAAGCTGCGCTTACCCCGATCCTGCTGGCGCACGTTGTTAGCGGTAATGTTCAGTCGGGAAGTCTGACTTCAGGAAGCGTTCCTACTCTTAATCCGGCGAAATCGCTAAATATTGTAGTGAGTAGCAGCGGTGTTACCATTGACGGCTCAATAAATGTGATCAAAGCTGACGTCCAGGGCAAAAATGGCGTGGTGCATGTAATCAATAAAGTCATTGTTCCTTAATATATTTTCCGATTAATTTTTGATTGACTCCCCGGGTGGCTTTTGTCATAAGGCATTCATTATATTGATAAATTTCAGTATATTAATAATTTATGAATAAGTGTCTCCCCGGGGATT
>JANYLE010000459.1 GCA_025363795.1 Mariniphaga sp.
TAATCAGCCGCCATTGCCCCTAAATAATTTTCGAATTTATCACGCTCCCGTCCTTCGAAATAAACCAAAAACTGGTAAGGATTGGTCAACGTGCCAAATCTTGTCAGCTGGGTTTCAGGAATAAACTGAAATGTGTTGGATGAGTAATTTCCTAAAAATCCCAATGAAAATTGCGGGCTAAATTGATAATTCAGATAGGTTTGAAAATCGGTAAAGGATGGGTTGTATTCCCCCTTTTTGTCCAATGTCCCCAGAAGGTAACTTGTATTTTTATACCTGAATCCTGAAATATGCGAGAATTTTCCCTTTAAAGCGCTTCCTTCAAAATGTGCCGATGCACCCAGGGCACCAATCTCAGCAGTAGCACTGTTGCGATCCGGCTTTTTATAGGTTATATCGAGTACCGAGGACATTTTATCTCCGTAGGAAGCATCAAACCCACCCGAAGAGAAGCCGATGGAAGAGACCATATCGGGATTGATAAAACTTAATCCCTCTTGCTGACCAGACTTTACGAGAAAGGGGCGAATTATCTCAATGCCATTCACATAAACCAAATTTTCGTCAAAATTCCCACCCCTGACCGAGTATTGCGAACTTAGTTCATTGTTGTTGCTTACTCCGGGAAGCGTTTTAATCAGCGTCTCCACTCCTCCGGCCATTGCCGGCAACCTTTGCGTTAATTGTGGCAGGATAGTTACAGAATTTGGGTGCTCACCACGCCCTGCAACAACCACTTCCTGGATCTTCTGCAAATCAGGCTTCATCACCTGAATAACGGAAGGGTTTTCCGATAGAACAACTTCCAGTTCAGACTTTTCATAACCGACAGATGAAAAAACAAGAACAACCGATTTCCCGGAAACCGCCGGCAGAACGAATTCACCCAGGCTGTTTGTCACAACACCCAGCGTCGTTCCCTTGATCGAAACATGCACCATTTCCAAAGGTTTATTCTCATTGTCAAGCACTTTACCTTTCACAGCAACACCAGCCAATTGGCCAAACCCCGGTAAAATGGTTAGCCAAATGATTGATAAAAGGAAAGATAAGAATCTGTGCATTGCAGTTCAGGCTAGCGGTTGAAATCAAATGATGAGTAAAAATACTTAATTTCAGGAAAGCGACAACGCACAACGCCACAATCTTTTGAAAAGAATAATTAGCATATTACATGGTAATCATGTGAATTTCATTATTTTCGCCATAGATTGAAGTGATCTTCACAATGATTCAAAAACACTATCCACCTACTTCTGTATTACTTAATTCTACTTCGATGCGATGAAAATGACATGGTTCAGGACTTTGGAAATTTATAATTAATCCGATTTATGATACAGCAGATTCAAATTACACTTCCCCCCTTTAAGCGTGGATACCACCTTGTTACCCGGGAGTTGGAATCTAAATTACCAACACTTCCATCAGCCGGCATTGCCCATTTCTTTATTATGCATACTTCGGCTGCATTAACCTTAAACGAAAATGCAGATCCATCCGTACGAATTGATTTTGAAACATTTATGAATAAGCTTATTCCGGATGGCGACAAAGCTTTTATTCACCGCGACGAGGGATCGGATGATATGTCTGCGCACCTGAAATCTTCCATTTTAGGTGCAAATATTACGATTCCTATTGTAGACGGGCGACTTCACCTGGGGACATGGCAGGGAATTTATTTATGCGAGTTCCGGAATTATGGCGGGTCCAGGAAAATCTTTGTCACGATCATTGGTGAATAAATTCCGGAAATAACATCCCTAATTGAATACCGATTATTGACCTCCGTTTGACAAAAATCACCTACTTTCACAAAAATTTTTAATTACTCCGAATAATACAAAGGTTATATGACAAAGAAGCTTTTGCTTGGGGTTGAAGCAATCGGACAAGGCGCAATAGATGGCGGTATGTCAGGCGTTTATGCTTACCCTGGTACCCCATCGACAGAAATAACAGAATATATTCAGGAAAACAAGGTTGCAATCGAACGTAACCTTCACCGTGAATGGTCCGCCAATGAAAAGACGGCCATGGAATCGGCTTTAGGAATGAGCTACGCCGGCAAAAGAGCCATGGTTTGCATGAAACATGTTGGTTTGAATGTTGCGGCCGACCCGTTTATTAACGCGGCAATGACCGGTGTCAACGGTGGTCTTATCATCACAGTAGCCGACGATCCATCGATGCATTCCTCGCAAAACGAACAGGATTCACGCTTCTTTGGCAAATTTGCCATGATCCCCATTCTCGAACCGTCGAACCAGCAGGAAGCTTACGATATGGCCCGGACAGGTTTCGAACTCTCAGAGAAACTGGGAACTCCGGTACTCCTTCGGATCACAACCCGCCTCGCGCACTCACGCGCAGGAGTTATTCCCGTCGAAAATGCCACTATTGAAAATAAATTATCTATCCCCGACGATCCGCGCCAGTTTGTACTCCTTCCTGCTTTGGCAAGGAAAAGGTACCAGATTTTGCTCGACAACCAGGTGAAATTTGAACAGGCATCTGAAAATTCATCCTTCAATAGTTTCATCGAAGGGAACGATCATAGCCTTGGCATCATCTGTTGTGGTATCGCCCTGAATTACCTGATGGAAAACTTTCCAAACGGCTGCCCCTACCCTATTGTAAAAGTTGCCCAATATCCGCTGCCATCAAAAATGCTAAAGAAACTGGAACAGCAGGTTGATAAAATAATGGTCATCGAAGAGGGTTATCCGCTTGTGGAAGAACAATTAAAAGGATTCTTTGAATTTGGCAAAAGAATAACCGGTAAACTTGACGGAACACTTCCCAGAACAGGAGAGCTTAATCCGGATATTGTTGCTAAAGCACTAAATATCAAAACATATTTAGGCGAACCAATTCCTGAGATGATGGTCAACCGCCCGCCGGCACTCTGCAAAGGCTGCGGCCACCACGACTCATTCAAAGCCCTTACGGAAGTAATGTCAGAATATGGTTATGGCCATGTCTTTTCCGATATCGGCTGTTATACACTTGGGGCACTTCCACCCTACAACTCCGGCAATGCTTGCGTCGATATGGGTGCATCCATCACAATGGCCAAAGGAGCTGCCGATGCAGGCTTATTCCCTGCTGTTGCAGTTATCGGGGACTCCACGTTTACCCATTCGGGAATGACAGGTTTGCTTGATGCCGTCAATGAAAAGTCGAATATCCTGATTATGATAGGCGACAACGAATCAACTTCCATGACGGGTGGTCAGAATTCATCTGCTTTCGGTCGCCTCGAAACCATCTGCCTCGGAGTCGGAATTGATCCTGATCATCTCCATGTGATTGAGGCACTGCCCAAAAATCATGAAAAACTGGTGGAACTGATCCAACAGGAGCTTGCTTACAATGGTGTTTCAGTGATTATCCCAAGGCGGGAGTGCATTCAGAAAAGTGCACGCCGGCTCAGCAAAAGCAAAAAATAATTGCAGGGACTGAAAAATAATAGGATCAAACAAGAAGTATCTATTCAATAAGAGATAATAACATGAAGTGTGACATCGTATTAGCAGGCGTAGGCGGCCAGGGGATTCTATCAATTGCCACAGTTTTGGGTTTTGCGGCCCTCGAAAATAATCTTTACCTCAAACAGGCCGAGACCCATGGCATGAGCCAGCGCGGAGGTGCAGTGCAATCCTATCTGCGATTATCCGATCAGCCTATTTATTCCGACCTTATCCCTTTCGGGAAAGCCGATCTGATCCTCTCCGTCGAACCGATGGAATCGTTAAGGTACCTGCCTTATCTTTCAACAAATGGATATGTTGTAACCAATTTAACGCCGTTCAATAATGTCCATAATTATCCTGAAATTGAAGTCATTACAAATGAAATAAAGAAACTGCCAAAAGCCGTCGCGCTCGACGCAGAATTGATCGCGAAGGAAATCGGCAATTCCAAAGCATCGAACATGGTCATGTTGGGAGCTGCGATGCCATTTATTGACATCCCTATCGTCAGCATTGAGAACGGAATACGCCATATTTTCGGACGCAAAGGCGATGCTGTGGTAGCACTAAATCTTAAAGCCCTGCATGCCGGTCGTGATTTTGCGGAAGCAAATAAGTAATAAGGTAATTTGTTAATTGCAAATGAGGTAACTAAAATGAGAAATATTGTCTGTTTGTTAATTATAGCTCTTTCCGTTGCTATCGGAAATGCGCAGAACAGACCGGATCAGTTGAATCTTCGGCTCAAAACCGGGGATTTACTTTTTTGCAGAACCACTGCGGGCGACCTGTCAAAAGCAATCGACCAGGTTACTCAAACCGGGAAAGAAACCCATTACAGTCATGTTGGAATCATCGATATTCGAAATGATACCATATGGGTACTGCATTCGGCACCTGAAAAAGGGGTTTGCTGCGAGGTATTGTCCTCATTTCTAAATCCCGAAAACGAAAAGAGGATCGCAACCGCCTACCGGCTGAAATCAAAATATTCAAAGGCAATACCAGCTGCTATCCAAAAAGCCAGGGAGCTGATAGGCCAGCAATACAACTTCACTTATATTTTTAAAGATCAGGGATATTACTGTTCCGAATATGTTTATGAGTTATTCGCGGCTGATTCCATTTTCGCCCTCAACCCGATGACCTTTAAAAACCCAAAGACCGGACAATTCATTCCTGAATGGATCGATCATTATCAAAAGCTGGGAATAGCGATTCCGGAAGGAGAACCCGGCTGCAATCCCAATGGTATGGCGGCTTCGGAAAAACTGGAGATGATTGGTGAGGTGAAGTTTGCCGGGAAAGATTAAAGCGTAATCTTTTCCGGATTTGAAGGGAGAAATAAATCATCTGCCAACCGATTCAGTTTCGTAAGCAAGAAAAATAATTTCATAAGCATGAAATTTATTTTCGTAAGCATGAAATCTAACTTTCCTAAGCAAGAAATCTGATTCTCCACGTCAGGAAATTTATTTTCCTAAGCAGAGAATTTCTTTTTTCGTTTCACCTTTCTGTGGGACCTGCGCAACAAGCCTCATTCAAGCATTTTGAATTTATCTTCCCCATAAATAACCCGTAATTGATGCGGGATGATCTGCAAATTAAAACTACTGTTTCCCATCGATTCGCCATCAACTTCGCCCGACAACGGTTTTGCAGCAGTAATCTGCACCCTTTTACCAATATGCGTCGATACCCGGTAATCGCCTGTAAAACTACCGTTATACAGTTTCAGAAAATTACCGATAATGCCCCAAAGACTCATTTTCCGGATGATGGTAATATGAAAATTGCCATTTACCGGGTTTGCGTCCGGCACCTGCATCATTCCGCCTCCATTGAATTTTCCGATACCAACACCAGCACTGAATAAATTCACAATCAACCGCTCATCATCAATTAAGACAATGGTCTGATCGGCTTTATGATTAAGATAACTCCATATAAAACTTTGGATATACACCCTTAATCCAGACAGTCCGTTGTTTTTGAGTTTATTGGCCTGGGTTGCCACCATTGCGTCGAAGCCGAAGCCAGCAATATTTACGAAATATCGGTTAATGCTTTTTCCATCCTCCATATATTCAACGAGCCCCACATCCTGAACCACCGTTTTCCTTTTCAGGATGATATCCATTGCCTGCTGATAATGATCAGGAATGCCAAAAGTGCGGATCCAGTCGTTGCCCGTGCCGACGGGTAACATACCTATCACAATCTCCTCGCTTTGGCTATTTTTCCCACTAAATATGCCGTTCACTATTTCATTCAGCGTACCATCGCCGCCAGCTACAATGAAATGTGTGGCACCATTTTGCACCAGGTCCTTAGCCAGCCCGAAAGAATGACCTGCATATTCAGATACATGAAGAGTATATTGCACTCGCGAGTGGTTCAGAATCGAAACAATTTTGTTTTTGTCCCTTCTTCCTTTACCACATCCGGCATGCGGATTTAAAATAACTTGCCAGCTATCATTAATTTCCACAGGTTCTGATTAAGGTTCGGTGATCGAAAAAAACCGGCTCATTAAATTCATGTCGTTAACCTCCTTCAGCAAGGATTCCAAAGTCGCCTTTGGTACTTCAAAAATATCGAGCACGAGTAAACCATCAATGCAATCGTTGAATTTGGGGTCAACATTAAAGGCGGCTATTTTGGCGTTCAGACCAAGGTACTTCTTTAGAAGAATTGGCAGCCCACTGTTGTACTGATCGATATCTCCGATAAACTTGTCCAGTGAATGCAGATCAGGGGTCATATTTTCGAGGGCAACATTCAAATTCTCATCATCGGTAGTTACCTTGAAACGATTGCGGGGTTTCACAAATGCAGCTCTTTTGTAGTCGAAATAATTGGCCATGATATAACGGATGATCAATTCCTTTGATATTCCGGAATAGGTATTGCTGATACTTACCGGGCCAATTAGAAACCGGTATTCCGGGTTTTTCAGGAGAAAATAGAGAATCCCTTTCCAGAGTAAAAACAGCGGTAACGGTTTGCGCTGGTAATCCTTCACAATAAACGAACGTCCCAGTTCAAGTGACTGCTTAAGGGTCTCCTCAAACCCCTTTTTCATTTTGAAAAGGCTTTGCGTATAAAACCCTTTAATTCCGAACTGGTCGTAAATTTCGTGCCCTTTCCCGATTCGGTAGCCACCGACAATTTGTTGACCGTCGTTATCCCATATAATCAATTGATTGTAGTACAGATCAAACTCATCGATATCCGTTGACTGATTGGTCCCCTCGCCCACTTCACGAAAAGTGATCTCACGAAGGCGGCCTAACTCGTTCATCGTGTCCGGTATCCTGCTCGAAGGGACACAAAACACAGAATAGTTTTTTATCGTGAAAAGATGGTAATCTTTCCGCAAACCAGCTATTTCGTTAATGATCAAATCGGCAGGCTGAGGGTCAACAATTGGTTCAGGACTGGGCTGACTTTTAATTGAATAATTGAAAAACCGCTTTACTTCTATCCCCGAATCCAGACAATAGGTTTTTGAACGAAGATAACGTCCAAGTTGATGAATATCAGAGAATTTATCCTGGTCTTTTACCGAAATAGGGTTGCCTATCCTGATCTTAATCGTTTTATCTTTCTTGTTTAATAACTCCGAAGGAAGTTTCGCTGTCCGAAATGCAGGATGGATTCGCCCGAGCAAATGAAATAAGCGACTGTTGCTGCCGTGGAAATAGATCGGCACAATCGGCACCCGTGCCCTTTTAATGAACCGGAGTGCAGAGATTAACCATTCGCGATCGGTAATTGCTTTTGAGGTATAGCTCGTCGATACCTCGCCCGCCGGGAAAAAACTCAGAACCCCGCCATTGTTGAGATGATCAAGTGCCGTCTTTAAACCTCCAATGCTGGATGCTGCTCCCGGAATATTCTCGAATGGATTGACTGCCAGGAAGTATTCGGATATTGGTTCTACCTTTTTCAGCAGAAAGTTGGCAATTACTTTATGATCGGACCGTGCCATCGACAAGAGTTTGATCAGCAAAATCCCGTCTATCCCGCCATACGGATGGTTCGAAACGGTAATAAAACTGCCGTTTGCCGGAAGTTTCTTCAGATCATTCTCGTCAAAATCAAGGGTTACATTCAGGTATTTAATAATGCCGTCTATCGATTCAATTCCTGTTTTATCACTAATATTATCGTATAATTTGTTGATTTGGTTAAAACGCAACAGGTGCATTAACAACCGGGCAAAGTACTCTCCGCCCAGGTATTGCATTATTGGGCTCACCTTCAATAAGTCCTGCGGTTTGACTAGTTTCATTTCGATCAGATTGATTTTAGGTTCAAAAATAGAAAAATGAAGACAATAAATGCATTTGAACCGTCCTTATTGAAGATAAAAGGGAAAAAGAGTTGTGCTTTCGTTACAATTGAATAGTAAACAGAGCGGTGTTTTTCTTTGGAATATTGCCAATTCCTGTTATAAAACCATGAAATTGACGGTCATCGGTAAAAAGCCCGAAAGAATGGACTAATTTCGCAGCCAACAATGAGAGAATTGGAGAAATATCAGTTAAGTGCGTGGTTGCCGACTTCGGCAAAAGAGGTTGCTGCGCTTGGATGGGACCAGCCGGATGTAATATTATTTTCGGGCGATGCCTATGTTGATCATCCCTCTTTTGGTGCAGCAGTGATTGGCAGAATCATGGAACGCGAAGGTTTGCGCGTTGCCATTGTTCCGCAACCCAACTGGCAGGACGATTTACGCGATTTTAAAAAGCTTGGAAAACCAAGGCTCTTCTTTGCAATCTCAGCCGGCTGTATGGACTCAATGGTCAATCACTACACTGCCAACAAGCGGAAGCGTTCGAACGACGCCTACACACCCGGCGACCGTGCTGGTGCCCGGCCTGACTACACAACAATCACCTATTCCAATATACTGAAAAAGATCTATCCCGATATTCCTGTAGTGATTGGCGGAATAGAGGCCTCCTTACGTCGTCTGACTCACTACGATTACTGGTCCGATGAGTTGAAGCCCGGTATTCTGATCGACAGCAAAGCCGATCTGTTGGTTTATGGAATGGGAGAAAAAACGATCATCGAATTAATCAGGCTATTAAGAGAAGGAACTCCTTTTAAGCAAATCACTACAATTCCTCAGACCGTCTTTGTAACCGACAACAAGGAAGTCTATTCAACGAACAAAGACTGGGAAGAGCTAGAGCTGAATTCGCATGAAGATTGTCTGAATGATAAGCTGAACTATGCCAAAAACTTCCGGCACATAGAAGAAGAGTCGAATAAAATGGTGGCGCGTAAGTTGACGCAAACCATCAAAGACAAACGGATTATTGTCAATCCGTCATGGCCACTTTTAACGACCAGCGAATTAGACAGTTTCTATACGTTACCGTTTACACGACTTCCTCATCCCCGTTATAAAAACAAAGGAACCATTCCGGCTTACGAGATGATCAGGCACTCCGTGAATATCCACCGTGGCTGTTTTGGCGGCTGTGCCTTTTGCACCATCTCTGCCCACCAGGGAAAATTCATCAGCTCGCGTTCGGAAGCGTCGATACTTGCCGAAATAAAGCAGGTGACCGAAATGGAAGATTTCAAGGGTTATATTTCAGATATCGGCGGACCATCGGCCAATATGTACCAGATGGCTGGCAAAGATCTGAATATTTGTAAACTATGTCGCCGGCCTTCATGCATTTTCCCGGCAGTTTGCAATAACCTGAATACTGATCACCGCCCGATGAGTGCCCTTTACCGAAAGGTTGCGGCAATGCCGGGTGTTAAGAAAGCATTCATCGGAAGTGGTATCCGCTATGACCTTGTTTTTCATCGGACAGATGATGAAAAAATTAACGCGGCCAACCAAAAATACCTTGAGGAGGTTATCCTTAACCATGTTTCAGGCCGGCTAAAAGTTGCTCCGGAGCATACTTCTGATAAAGTTCTGAAGATCATGCGCAAACCGCCGTTCGCACTCTTTTTCAAACTGAAAAGGTTTTTTGATTCGGTGAATGAAAACAATGGGCTTAAACAACAATTGATTCCCTATTTTATTTCGAGTCACCCGGGAAGCAGTACCACTGAAATGGCCGAGCTTGCCGCCGAAACCAAAGTACTTGATTTTAAACTGGAGCAGGTGCAGGACTTCACGCCCACACCAATGACGCTCGCTACGGTTATTTATTATTCAGGATATCACCCCTATACTTTGGAGAAGATCAATACGGCCAAAACTTCCGCACAAAAATTGGCGCAGCGGAAATTCTTCTTCTGGTATCAGAAAGAATACCGGAATGAACTGATCGCCGAGTTGCGAAGGATCAACCGGCCCGATCTGGAAAGCAAGTTATTTGGGAAGAATAATCGATAGCAAAAATCAGCGAATTCCAGGGAAAAGTCATTTATGAGCCAGGAGCACTTTGGTCCTTGAGTTAAATCCCCTCTTCCAAATCAATCAATTGCGCAAGTATGATTGAATTCTGATCCATCTTAAGAATCGTAAACTCATAATCGTCAAACGTGATTTTTTCGTTGAGATTCGGAATTTTCCCAAACCGTAGGATCAGATAACCGGCAAGCGTTTCATACTCTTCATTCATGGTTAGCGGGTGCGGTAGCAATTCGTTGATATCATCAAGAGATGCCGAAGCAAGGACGATGTAACTGTTCTCCCCTTTCTTTTCAACAAATGGAGTTTCATTGTCATATTCATCCTGGATTTCACCAACCAGTTCCTCCAGAATATCTTCCATCGTAACAATTCCCTGTGTACCACCATACTCATTAATTACAACAGCGATTTGCTGATGCTTCGACTGAAACTCTTTGAGCAATACGGCAATGCGCTTTGTTTCCGGGACAATCAAAACAGAACGCATGATGGAGGTAATTTGAATTGGTTGGCCCTTCCGAAGCTCGATCAGGATATCCTTCAGGGAAACTACCCCTACGATATTGTCCAATGAATCTGCATAACACGGAATCCGGGAATAATTTTCCTCGATCAGACTATCCACCATGCTCTCCTGAAAATCGTTGATATCAATAGCAACCACATGGGTCCGGGGAATCATGATCTGTTTCGCCATCCGCTCTGAGAACTCGAAGGCATTTTTGATAATCTCATAATCGACCTGCTCTATTTCGCCACTTTCCTGACCCTGTTTGACCAGGTATTTTAATTCATCGCTGCTGTGCACCTCCTGTCCCTGAACATTCGAAATACCTAAGACTTTCAGCAAAAGGTTTGCTGTGCCATTTAATACCCAGATAAAAGGGCGAAAGACATAGAAGAAAAACTGAAGCGGTAGGGCAACCAACAGAACGGTGCGCTGAGAACGCTGAATTGCAATTGATTTTGGGGCTAATTCACCGAAAACAATGTGTAATACGGTGATAATCAAAAACGCAACCGGCAAAGCGATTTCATGAGCCAATTCAGGCGCAATTGCGACCCCGGTCAGCGACATCACCTTGATAATAATCTTGGATACGACCGGTTCCCCAATCCATCCCAGACCAAGACTTGCCAGCGTGATTCCCAGTTGGGTAGCTGCAAGATAACCGTCAAGCCGGGAAATAATGTGTTTGGCAATGATTGCAACCCTGTTGCCACTCTGAACTTTCATTTCAAGCTGTGACGCCCT
>JANYLE010000241.1 GCA_025363795.1 Mariniphaga sp.
CGCCATCCAAACCCAAATAAATAAATTGTAATTAATGTACGCAATTGTAGAAATCGCCGGACAGCAGTTCAAGGTTGAGAAAGAAAGAAAGGTCTACGTACACCGCCTTCCACAGGATGAGGGAGCAGATGTAGAATTCGAACGAGTTTTGTTAATTGACAATGAAGGTGTTATCAGTATTGGTGCTCCTGTTGTTGAGGGTGCTAAAATCACTGCGAAAGTGCTTAAACATCTTAAGGGTGACAAAGTGATCGTCTTCAAAAAGAAACGCCGTAAAGGTTACAAGAAGAAAAACGGTCATCGTCAATACCTGACACAAATTCAAATTACTGAAATTTTAGCGTAAATTTTAAAAAAAATTATCCATGGCACATAAAAAAGGAGCCGGTAGTTCGAAAAACGGACGCGAATCGGAAAGCAAACGCCTGGGCGTAAAGATATATGGTGGACAAGCTGCAACTGCTGGTAATATTCTTATTCGTCAGCGCGGAACTTCTCACCATCCCGGAGCAAATGTTGGAATGGGCAGAGATCATACCCTTTTTGCATTAATCGACGGTACAGTTGAGTTTCGCAAGAAGAGAGATGATAAATCGTATGTTTCTGTTCTTCCGATTAAATCTGTAGAGTAATTCCGGATTTAAGAAAACTAATATAGTCTCCTGTTTTGTTCCCTTGGTAACAAAACAGGAGATTTTTTATTTGTACTTTTGTTCCGCACTTAATACGCTTTTTCGAAGCCAAGTATTTCAAGTTTTTTTGTGTTGACATATTTGTTTAATCGATTAGATATTAATAATATATGATTCAGAAGTTGATAAATCGAATTTAAATATGCTAAATTTAAAATTCATACAGGAAAATCCTGAGTTGGTCATTGAACGGCTTGCTGTAAAACGGTTCGATGCCCGTGTAATCGTAGAGAAAGTGATTGCACTGTACAAACGACGTAATGAGGTCCAAAGCGAGTCTGAAATTCAAAAGGCCGAAATGAACCGGTTATCGAAAGAGATCGGACAATTGTTTAAAGACGGGAAGTCTTCGGAAGCAAATTCTGCGAAAGAGAAGACCGTCGAATTGAAAGATCAGATTAAAAATTTTGAAATTGAGTTTGATGCCATTGAGTCTGAATTGGCACAACTCCAGGTATTACTTCCCAATCTTCCTTCACCGTTAGTTCCAATTGGTAAAGGTGCTGAGGATAATGTAGTAGTTGCCACAGGTGGAGAGATGCCAGTTTTACCGGAAGGTGCAAAACCTCATTGGGAGTTGGCTGCTCAATACGATTTAATTGATTTTGAGCTTGGTGTAAAGATTACGGGAGCAGGTTTCCCGGTTTATAAAGGTTTCGGAGCCAGAATTCAGCGTGCATTAATTAACTTCTTTCTTGATCAGGCGCGCGAAAATGGGTATTTGGAAGTTCAGCCTCCTTACCTTGTGAACGAAGCTTCGGGTTTTGGTACCGGACAACTTCCTGATAAGGAAGGACAAATGTACCACGACAAAACTGATAACCTTTATTTGATTCCTACTGCAGAGGTTCCGGTCACCAATATTTTTCGGGATGTTATTGTTGAGGCAAAAGATCTTCCGATCAAAACAGCCGCCTATTCTGCTTGTTTTCGACGTGAGGCCGGTTCATATGGCAAAGATGTCCGCGGCTTAAACCGTTTACACCAGTTTGATAAGGTGGAGATCGTTCGGATTGCTCACCCCGATAAATCGTATGAGTCTTTGGATGAAATGGTTGCTTACGTTCAGTCATTGGTCGAAAAACTAGGGTTACCCTATCGCATTTTACGACTATGCGGCGGCGATATGGGATTCACATCCGCCATTACTTACGACTTCGAAGTGTGGTCGGCAGCTCAGGAGCGTTGGCTTGAAGTTTCATCAGTGTCTAATTTTGAATCTTTTCAGGCCACACGTTTAAAACTCCGTTTTCGCGAAGAGGGACATGCGAAACCACAAATTGCCCATACACTTAATGGTAGTGCATTAGCTTTGCCCCGGATAGTTGCTGCTATTCTCGAAAATTATCAGACAACCGATGGAATACGTGTTCCTAAAGTTCTTGTTCCTTATTTGGGTGGCTGCGAAATAATCCGTTAGACAGAATTGATTTATTTAAATGCGATGAGCTGGTTTCGATTGAAATCGGCTCTATTTTTTAACATTTGTTAATTATTTAATATTAATGGTTTCATCCGTAATCTCCATATGTCCAATAATATATAAATATTTGTCGTTGTAATGTCCTGATTTTTGTTTGCTTATTTTAACACCGACTGGATAATTAATTCAATTGGTGATTACATTTGCACCTGTTTTCTAAAAAAACATCGGAAGATTAATTGGTTAATCATTATGGATAAACAACATACCGGGATAGGTAAAGTTTCTGCTGCAGGTTTGATTATCACTTTAGGTATCGTGTTTGGGGATCTCGGAACGAGTCCTCTTTATACGATTAAAGCTATTATCAATGCCTCAACAGAGTATAATGAGTTTTTAATTTTCGGTGCCTTGTCTTGCGTGTTCTGGACGCTCACACTGCAAACGACAATTAAGTATGTAATTATTACCCTTAGGGCTGACAACCACGGTGAAGGGGGGATATTTGCCCTTTTTGCGCTAATCAGGCGAAAGAATAACTGGGTTGCTATCATCACGATGATTGGTGGTAGTGCCTTATTGGCCGATGGAGTTATAACGCCCGCGATTACTGTTACTTCAGCAGTCGAAGGTTTGAGATTAATTCATCCGCATATTTCGGTAGTCCCTGTCGTAATTACCATATTATCAGTGCTTTTCTTTTTTCAGCAATTCGGAACTGGTTTTATGGGAAAGGTATTCGGGCCGGTGATGGTGATTTGGTTTTCAATGCTTTCCATCTTAGGGCTTAGTTATTTGATACAGGATCCGGGCATCATTGCTGCAATCAATCCAATGTATGCTATTCGGTTTATAACCACATTTCCCAATGCAGTAGTGCTTCTTGGTGGTGTATTCCTTGCCACAACAGGTGCGGAAGCTTTGTATTCCGATCTGGGGCATTGCGGCATTAAGAATATTCGTATTTCATGGATGTTTGTGAAAACAGCGTTACTCATCAACTATTTCGGTCAAGGTGCCTACCTGATCCATCATCTCGATACTATCACCACCGTGAATCCTTTCTATGCGATTATGCCGCAATGGTTTCTCCTGCCGGGCGTATTCATTGCAACTGCGGCCTCTATCATTGCAAGCCAGGCATTAATAAGTGGTTCTTATACAATTATTAGTGAGGCCGTTTCATTGAATATCTGGCCAAAGATCAGGATTTCGTATCCTACTAATATTAAGGGACAGGTTTATATTCCTTTTGTAAATTGGTTTCTCTGGATTGCCTGTACGTTTGTCGTGCTCTATTTTGGTGAATCGTCCAGAATGGAAGCGGCATATGGTCTTTCGATTACGATTACGATGATTATGACCACATTGTTATTGTCATTCCATTTAAGGCTTCGAAGGGTAAAGCTTGTCTATATTATTCTGATGCTTTCGGTATTTCTTACAATTGAAGGTACATTTTTGTATGCAAACCTGTATAAATTTTTAAATGGAGGGTGGCTTACTGTTGCACTTGCATTTGTTTTTTTCCTGGTGATGTACGGATGGTACTTTGGACGCAAAATCAAAAATCAGTACATCAGTTATGTAAATTATAAAAAAGATCCCGATATCTTTCTTGCGCTCAGCAAAGATGCTTCTGTCCCTAAAATTGCGACTAACCTGGTTTATATCACTAAAGCAAATCGCGTTGACCAGATTGAATCGAAAATTATGTATTCAATTTTCAATAAACATCCCAAAAGAGCAAATACCTACTGGTTTCTTCATATCGACAATCTTGAAACTCCAAATACATTCGAGTATGTTGTCCATCACATAATTCCGAATGTATTGATTAAGGTGGATTTCAGATTGGGTTTTAAAATTGAGCGTAAAATAAATCTTTATTTCAGGGAGGTCATTGAAGATTTGGTGAAGAGTGGTGAAATCAGCATGGTCAGTCAGTACGAATCAATGAAGGCTCATTCTATACCTGCTGATTTTCTTTACGTTAATTTGGATAGGATACTGATCAGTGATTATAAATTACCTCCGCAAGGAATTTTTATCATGGGCCTTCACAATTTTATCCGGCACATAAGCCTAACAGATGTGAAATCGTTAGGACTCGATTCTTCGAATGTGATTGAGGAAAAAGTTCCTATCGTCATTGAGCAAAAGATCAAAAAGAGAATTATCCGGGTAAACAAGGAGTAACGGACATTGTGATCTATTCTGCATGAAATATTTTTTTTGTCAAGGTGAACATCTCTACAATTCATCAATGAAAAACCAGGCTCATAATTTGTTTAAATAATTCTTATATTACGTAATGAAATGATTGTTCCTGCCGGACGATAAACATTTAAGAGATTTCATTGTTTACAAGAAACACTTTTGAAGGTGTTAACAATCCAATTGTACGCAATGGCCGATCTAAATCTCTATGATAGCGTCTCTTTTAAAATAAGTAAGCTGGTTACAAAAACTTACAGTACTTCATTTTCTATTGCTGTAAGTTTTCTTGATAATCAGGTTCAGAAATCAATATATAGTATCTATGGTTTTGTCCGCTTCGCAGATGAGATAGTTGATTCGTTTTCACTATATAATAAGGAATCTCTCCTCGAAAAATTTGAGCAGGATTTTTATGATGCGTTGAACTGTGGAATAAGCCTAAACCCTGTCTTAAATTCATTTCTGATTACAGTTAAGCAATACCAAATTCCCGATGAACTTATACAGGCATTTTTGTCCAGTATGAAAGCTGATTTATATAAGACAAAATATTTTGATAAATTAGAGATTGATGAATACATTTACGGATCAGCCGATGTTGTCGGATTGATGTGCCTAAAAGTCTTTACCAAAGGAGATGCCACGCTTTACGAGTCGCTAAAAATGCCCGCCATGCGATTGGGGTCAGCTTTTCAAAAAGTGAATTTTCTACGCGATTTAAAAAACGACATGGAGATTCTTGACCGGCAGTATTTCCCGGAAATGAAAGGCCGGGCATTTGATGAAAAGGTGAAGACTGAAATCATTAATGATATTGAGAAGGACTTTAGATCTGCTAAAAAGGGAATTATTGATCTGCCTAAAGATGCTCAATTAGCAGTTTTCATTGCGTTTTGCTATTATCAGCGTTTGCTGAATAAAATCAGACAGACACCTGCAGAAAAACTAATCTCCAAAAGAATCCGGGTCTCCGGAATTCAGAAAATAGTATTGCTCATATGGGCTTTTACGGTACTTAAACTAAAAATGATTTAAATAACTTTCGATGATAGTTGATCCCAAATCAGATGTGACTTATGTAATTCTTGTCGATAAAAATGATAAAGACTTAGGGATTATAGAGAAAATGGAAGCTCACCGTATTCCACTCCTGCACAGGGCTGTTTCTGTTTTCGTTACTAATTCAAAAGGCGATTGGATATTACAACGGAGGGCTTACAGTAACATTCCAAAGGGTTGTGGACCAACACTTGTTGCAGCCACCCTTATCCTGGCGAAACGGCTCTTGATGCTGCTCACCGCCGGTTGATAGAAGAGATGGGAATGGACTGTCCTTTAACTGAGAAATTCAGTTTTATTTATAAAGAACCAGTTGATAATGAGCTGATTGAATATGAGTTCGATCATGTCTTTATTGGGGTTTCGGATGACATACCAAAAATAAACCTTGATGAAGTAGTTGAATGGAAAGCTATTTCTTTCACAGATTTATGTAAAGATGCTATTAGTAATCCGGATTTATATACAATCTGGTTTCGAAAATTGTATCAAAGGGTCGGCAAGTTTGAGCAGATGGAAGAATATAATGATGCGAAAACAATTGTTGATGTATTAAATCGTTGATTATCTGTTTTTAATCGAATTGCGATTGGTGAAATATAGTAGGGATTGGGCAAATTGCGATTAGAGAGTCAGTGCTATTTAATGCATTAGCAGCAGTCTTAAGTCTCTTGCCTGTATCTTTAAATCCAAAATGTAACAGCTATGTATGTTTACCTGGCGATTGAAATATTTGCAGTATTAATTCCGTTTATCTACAGCTACGACCGGAAACTTCAGTATTACCTGAAAATCGGACGAGTAGCAATATCTTTAGTTTTTATTGGTTTATTATATATTGTTGGTGATGTTTTATTTACTAAATACGGAATATGGGGTTTCAATCCCAGGTACCACGCCGGCATTATTTTAATTAATTTACCACTGGAGGAGTGGCTGTTTTTTATTGCAATCCCATATGCCAGTTTGTTTCTTCATGATACACTGATTTATTTGTTCCCGAATACCCAGCTAAGTAATTCACAAACAAGTATTGTATCCATTATTTTAGTATGCTTCCTGGCAATTGTTGTTTCAACAAATATCGAAAAGGTCTATACTTCGGTTTATTTAAGTCTAGCAATTGTGGCCATAATTTTGGCTTCATTTGATTCATCTGCTATACTTAATCGTTTTTATCTTACTTTTATGGTGATTCTTGTTCCATTTTTTCTCGTGAATTCTGTATTGACAGGTAGTTTTATTCCCGAAGAAGTTGTCTGGTACAATAATGCGGAAAACCTTGGCATACGAATATTGACTGTTCCGGTTGAGGACATAAGCTATGCATTTAGCTTGATATTGTTCAATCTATTGTTTATTAATAAATTAGGAGTTTTACTTCAGAAGAGGAGTGCTGTTAAAGATTAATTTGTTCTGATATGGAAATAATGAAGGCGTATTTACATCG
Source organism: Mariniphaga sp. (assembly GCA_025363795.1). Classification (GTDB taxonomy): domain Bacteria; phylum Bacteroidota; class Bacteroidia; order Bacteroidales; family Prolixibacteraceae; genus JAAFHB01. The sequence continues at coordinate 6,845 of JANYLE010000241.1, forward strand.
GCAAAAGTTGAAAACAATTTTATTTTTCATTATTTTTTATATTGTCGGAGTAGCCGGTTTAAAAATTTCTCAGACACAACATTTCTTTATTCTGTTAATTCCATTTGCTCTTCTTCTGAGTTTCGTCACAATTTTGTTATTTCATAAGTCCTTAAATAGCTCAAAGACACGATTTGTCTTTTTTACAATCTTTCTGTCTAGTTATTTAATTGAAGTTGCAGGGGTTAGTACTCAGCTGATTTTTGGAAATTATAGTTATGGAAGTGGTTTGGGTTTTAAGCTGTTCGCAACCCCGCTCATGATTGGAATAAATTGGGTGATGCTGGTCTATTGCAGCGCATCTATTATGGAGCGGTTTAAGATACCTGTAAGTATTCAGGTATTTTTGGCCGCTGTTTTAATGCTTTTATATGATATCGTATTAGAAAATATTGCACCTTTTTTAGATATGTGGTATTGGAATTCGAATACTGTTCCTATTCAAAACTATGTGGCTTGGTTCGTTTTGGCACTCATCTTTCACATGTTGGTGAAATGGAAAAAAGTTAAAACAGAGAACCCACTTGCTCCTGCCATTTTCATTTGTCAATTTTTATTCTTTGTTGCAATTTTGCTATTTATAATGTAATTCCTATGCTTTTAAAGGCGAAACACCATTTTTTGATATACCCTTTTTTCCGATTTTATGCGGGCTGGATTATTCGCCGGCATTTTGGCAAGGTTGAACTTCAGAATGAGTTTTGTGATCGCAATTTGCCGGTGTTGCTTCTTGCAAACCATTTTAGTTGGTGGGATGGTTTTTTTGCAATGTATTTGAACGTGAGTATTTTAAAACGGAAATTTCACTTTATGATGTTGGAAGAGCAACTGAAAAAATTCTCGTTTTTCAACAAAGCTGGCGGTTATTCTGTCCGGAAGAAATCGCGAAGTGTTATTGAATCAATTGATTATACAGCCGAAATATTAAGGAGTCAGCAAAATATGGTGCTTCTTTTTCCGCAAGGTAAAATTGAGTCCGTCTATACTGAAAGTATTAAGTTTGAGGCCGGTATCGAGCGTATTCTTGGGAAAGTCAAAAATGAGGTTCAGATTGTCTTTATGGTCAATTTGATCGATTATTTTTCGAACCGAAAACCTGGTCTTTATATTTATATATCTGAATTTCAAAAGACTAATTTTGAACTGAAAACAATTCAGGAGGCGTATAATGTGTTTTATAACAGATGTATTGCAGAAAACAACCTGAAATCTGAAACGTAATGATTTATCTGGCTGCAGTTATCTTCGTTTTCACCTTGATGCAGTTGGTTGTAACCATTGCAAACCTTCTTTTTAAACCGAATCTCCGGAATTATCCCCTTAAAAACGACCTGCTGGTTTCTGTGTTAATTCCGGCCCGGAATGAAGCCAAAAATATTGGAGTCATTCTGAACGATCTGCTTAATTTGCAAAATTCTAATATAGAGATCATTGTGTTTGATGATCAATCAGAAGACGATACTGGAAAAATTGTGCTTTCAATGGCAAAAACTGATTCAAGGATCAGCTTGGTGACATCGAAAGGTTTGCCTGCCGGATGGCTGGGAAAGAATTTCGCATGTCATTCATTATCAAATTATGCAAAGGGTGAATATCTTTTATTTCTCGATGCGGATGTCCGGATTCAGAACGATATCATCCCAAAAACTGTCGCATATGCCGAAAGGTTTCATCTTGGACTACTCTCCGTTTTTCCAAAGCAGATCATCATCACTTCCGGTGAAAAGATGACAGTTCCAATTATGAATTATATCCTGTTATCATTACTTCCGCTTTCTCTTGTTCAGTGGTCGCGCTTTGGGTCACTGGCGGCGGCAAATGGTCAGTTTATGTTATTTAATGCGAAGATTTATAAGGCTTTATTACCACACAAGTTGATGAAAAAAAACAAGGTGGAAGATATTGCAATAGCTCATTTTTACAAACAAGAAAGTATTCCAATCGCTTGTATGACAGGTGACGAATCGATCAAATGCCGGATGTACGGCAGTTATCGGGAAGCGGTTAACGGCTTTTCAAAAAATATCACAGCGTTTTTCGGAAACTCTTATTTGTTTGCTCTAATATTTTGGATGATAACCACATTTGGTTTTATTCCTGTTATAATCTTCCTTCCGGTCAACTTTTTAGTTGTGTATATTGTTATGTATTTGATGATCCGGTTGTTTGTATCAAGAGCAAGTCATCACCATTTTTTACGTGATTTAGTTTACCTCGTTCCGCAGCAATTGACTTGCGGACTGATTTTATTTCAAGCTTTTAAGAATAAATTCTTTTATAATTATCAATGGAAAGGACGAAATATCGGCTAATTGTTATTGCATTGATATTCTTTGCTTTTAACCTTAAAGGTAGTAACAAAAGCGAGATATATAATTTCTATATCGATAGTCGAATGAAGGATTGGAAAGTCGTTATAGATCAGTTGAATAGCAAGCCGAATAAAAATAGCGATTTACTCATCGAGCTGGTGAATTACCAATACGGTTATATTGGTTGGTGTATGGGAAACAATCGGAATGATGATGCACTACTCTATTTAAAACTCGCCGAGAACAACATCAAAATATTGGAGAATAGTCATTTCCAGCCTTCAATGATAAATGCGTATAAGGCTGCATTATATGGATACCGCATCGGATTAAATAATTTTACTGCCCCTTTTATCGGACCTAAAAGCTTCGATTGTGCAAAACATGCTGTCCAACTCGATCCCAATAATGCTTTTGCTTATATTCAGTTGGGGAATGTGAAGTTTCATGCTCCTGTTTTAATGGGTGGGTCAAAAACAGAAGCGATAATATTTTTTCTGACTGCGAAAACTTTGATGGAGAAAAATGCTGCGCAAATACATGGAGATTGGAACTACCTTAGTTTATTAGTGACTATAGCAAAGGCATATATCTCATTGGAGGATTTTGCCAAAGCAAAATCGATGTATGAAGAAATACTAAAGTTTGAGCCTGATTTTAAGTGGGTTAAAGATGAGTTGTACCCACAATTGCTGAAGAAAATAAAATAAAATGATTGGAAAGAACGTTCTTGTTGTTGGTGCCGGCATTGGTGGTCTTGCCACTGCCTTAAGATTGGCAAAGCGAGGGTACAAGGTTGAGATTATTGAAAAGAATAGTCAGGCCGGAGGAAGGCTTAATCAGTTGAAAAAAGATGGATTTACTTTTGATACCGGGCCAAGCTTTTTTAGCATGTCTTATGAATTTAAGGAGTTTGCAAGAGATTGTAACATTGAGTTCCCTTTTAAATATGTGGCGCTCTTCCATTTCAGGTTATTCTGATCAACCAGACAATCCAGTTTCCGACCATCTGCCACGAAATCAACAATTTCGGTATTGTAGGTAATCGTCACATTCTCTTTCCGAAGCTCCTCAACAATCCCTTCGACGATCTTATACATGCCACCTTCGACATTAAAATAACCGTCGTGTTCAAATTCAGTGTAAGAGAGCAGTGTGTAAACAGCTGGCGTATCGAATGGGGTTCGTCCAAGAAAAAATGCGACAAGCGAAATAATTTCACGCGCTTCATCCGATGAGAAATACCGGCAAACCTGCTGCCAGAAGTTCCTGAATAGAATGGGCAAATGGATAGGATTGACTTTCATTAAAGTGATCAGGTATGCAAACACTGAATTGTAGTTCTCCTTAATTACAATATCCACTGTATCATTGAATAATGCCCTTCCATTTTTGAGGTATTTGCGCATTTTGATTTCAAAGTCGGGCTCTACATCTTTAAACTGCTCAGCCAACTTGTGAATGTCCTTATAAAGCCGGTAAGTTTTGGGACTTCTGCTAAAATTTACAGTGTACAACGGATCGAGTGCTATATATTTAAAAGGGAGTTCAATGTTGCAATCTTTTGCAAACTCCTTAAATTCATAAGACATGCTAAAAAAGCTCGGCCCAGTATCAAAAGTAAATCCATCTTTTTTCAACTGATTAAGCCTTCCTCCGGCCTGACTATTCTTTTCAATAATCTCAACCT
>JANYLE010000254.1 GCA_025363795.1 Mariniphaga sp.
GAAGAATCAAAAGGGCATAATGCCATTGCTGCCGGATTCCAGGGACAGCGCCAATGGACGGATTACTATCCAAATGCAGACTTTACCGAAGCAATACTCAATTCTTCGTTTGACTGGGATGGAATACGGGAAGCATTTGTATTTGCAACCGAGAATGACAGCCTCAACGGTGTCTCCATGTTGTTTGGCCATTTGCTGACCAAAACAGCCCAGATATTCTCCGATGTCAGAACCTATTGGAGTCCGGAAGCTGTTAAACGGGTAACCGGTAAAGAATTAACAGGTATTGCCCAAAACGGCATTATCCACCTGATCAACTCGGGTTCAACAACATTGGATGCTACTGCCCGTCAAAAAGACAGTGCCGGAAATCCCGTAATGAAACCTTTCTGGGACATTACGGAAAAAGAAACCGCAGATTGCCTCGCCAATACCCTCTGGTGCAGCGCCAATCAGGGCTATTTCCGCGGAGGCGGCTATTCTTCTCAGTTCAAAACAGCCGGACAAATGCCGGTTACTATGTCACGCCTGAATCTTGTTAAAGGGATCGGGCCGGTTCTTCAGATCGCTGAAGGCTGGACCGTTGAATTACCAGATGATATGCATAAAACATTGGATGAAAGGACCGATCCCACATGGCCAACCACCTGGTTTGTACCGCGCCTGGCAGACAATGCCGCATTTAAGGATGTTTACAGTGTAATGGCCAACTGGGGTGCCAATCACGGTGCTATTTCATTCGGCCACATTGGTGCAGACCTGATTACACTGGCTTCGATCCTTCGGATACCGGTAAATATGCACAATGTAAGCGAAGACCAGATCTTCAGGCCAAGTGCATGGTCTGCTTTCGGAACAGATAAAGAGGGAGCCGATTACCGCGCCTGTGCAACCTACGGTCCACTGTATAAATAACAGATCAAAAATGACTTTTCAGGATGGGGGATCTTAAACCAAAACGGTTAGATTCCCCATCTTTTTGACCGCTTTTTACCATAACTAAATTAGATTTGCACTAATTATCCGGATCAAACGAAATCAGGTTGCTGATTTGTCCAATCCTCCTGTTAAAGGGATCAATCGGTGCAACGGCAACGTTACAGGTATAAACTAATCAACCAGTTCTATTTATGAGACTTAAACTTCTTTTATCGCTCCTGCTAATCTCCGGTCTTGGAATACTCAATGTGAGCCTGGGACAGGGAAAAGGTTATCAACTTCCCGGTTGGGCAATGGGTGGCTTCGTAAGACCAGTTGGCGTCAACCCCGTGATTTCTCCGAATCCCGCATCAACTTTTGAATGCCCGATGGCAAAACGTTCCTGGAAATGGGAAGACAGCGATACCTTTAACCCAGCGGCCACTTTAAAAGACGGGAAAATTGTGGTTCTGTACCGGGCAGAAGACAATACGGCTACGGGCATTGGCATGCGCACATCCCGAATCGGATATGCCTCGAGTTCTGATGGTCTGTCAATGATCAGGTTGCCACACCCCGTACTTTATCCCGACAACGATAATGCAAAGGAATTTGAATGGACAGGAGGGTGTGAAGATCCGCGCGTGGCAGTGACTGAAGATGGGCTTTATGTGATGTTTTATACGGCATGGAACCGCCAGGTTCCCCGTTTATCGGTTGCAACCTCAAAAGATCTGATTCATTGGCAGAAGCACGGCCCGGCATTTTACAAAGCTTACAAAGGGAGGTTTAAAGACCTGGCCAGCAAATCAGCTTCGATCGTCACAACGGTAAAAAACGGGAAACAGGTAATTACGAAAATCGACGGTCACTATTTAATGTACTGGGGAGAAAATGCCGTTTGTGCCGCTGTCTCTGACGACCTTGCCAATTGGGAACCAGTTCTAAATGATAAAAATGAGCTGAAAGAGTTGATCAGACCAAGAGATAAGTTCTTCGACAGCGCACTGACAGAATGCGGGCCTCCTGCAATTAAAACAGACAAGGGAATCTTACTGTTGTACAATGGAAAAAACAGCAAGGATGAGAATCGCGACAAACGATTTACAGCGGGTGCCTATTGTGCCGGACAAGTTCTGTTTGACCTGAAGCACCCCTATGAGCCAATTGCGCGGCTCGATCTTCCGTTCTTCAGGCCGATGGCCGACTACGAAAAAAGCGGACAATATATTGATGGTACAGTGTTTATTGAAGGCATTGCCTTGTTTCACAACAAGTGGTTCCTGTATTACGGATGTGCTGACTCCCAGGTTGGCGTTGCCGTTTGCGATCCTTCCCTGCCCACGTTGTCCGATCCTATCCCTGATGCAAATCAAAATTAAGCTATTGAGGAATTGAAAATCAAACCATAAGGACAAGAAAAAAGGTTCAGAACATTGATAGTTTCTGAACCTTTTTTCGATTAGATCGGATGCCCCTATAGTGCCAATAAAGGCCAATTGTTGGAATTCAACTTTCCTGCTATCCCTATTTTAAAATTGAATGGCTCTTTCTAAACCTTAACTTGATTAAAAACTAATTTCTTCAGCAACTTATTTGTTTGGAATGCCTTTCACAGCCATTTGCTCTTTCAACCAGGTAGGTCTGTTGGTGGTGATTACGTTTACACCCAACTCATTCATCCGGATGGTTTCGTCAAGTGCATCAACTGTCCAGCACCAAATCCCGGCATTGGCTTTGCGCAGCTCTTCAACAAGTTGCTGATCAATTATTTTGGAATACAGATCAACGCCGTCCAGTTTGTTCTTTTGGATATCGGGAATTCTCTTTAATACATCTTCCTTTGATGAAGAGAGGTAATAACAAGGCACCTTAGGAAAAATGGACTTCGCCATACTAATAGTTTCGAAACCGAACCCGATAAATGCAATATTCCCTGTTTTCCAGGATTGCCTGATAACCTTCTGAAGTTCAGGAAATATTTCCTTGCCACATTTAATTTCGATCACGAGCAACTGGTCCTTGGAGAGCGCTTTCAGCACTTCCTTTAGCGATGGCATCTGTTGCCCTTCGAAATAAACAGAATTTGTTGCACTTAGCTTGATTTTCAGTCTTCGAAGATCGGCAAAGGTGGCTTTGGCGATATCCAGTTTGACACCTGTAAGGCGTTCTGTATTATCATCATGCCACAACACTATTTGGTTGTCTTTGGTCAGCTGAATGTCACATTCAGCACCGTCGGCACCTAATTCCCAGGCCAATTTGATGGCTGCCAGCGAGTTTTCAGGTGCATAATAGGAAGCGCCGCGGTGGGCAATATATTTTACTTGCGCGGAAGAACCCAGTCCAAGAAGAATAAGGACGATTAAAAGATAGGAAGATTTCACTGAGTTGAAATTCATTATTTTAACTATTTATTTTGCCACATCCGTTCAATATCCTCAAGTGATTTGCCTGTCGTTTCAGGAACAAATTTCCATGTGATATACATGTAAGGAAGGCACATCACGCCAAATAACCAGAAGACGCCAGCCGGTGAAAGCGTTGTCATCAACCACGGGGTGAGCTGGCCAATCAGGAAAGTACCAATCCATAACGAAAAACCAGCAGCCGACATGGCCAAACCCCGGACTCGTGCAGGATACATCTCGGAAAGCAATACCCAGATTACAACGCATATTGAGATTGCACAGCTGAAGATATAGAACAATATCAATATCAGCAACGTAACAGGAGGAACGACATTGGACACTTTGTTGAGTGTAAAATAAAATCCGATCAGGATAAGTGAAACGATCATTCCGGAAACACCATAGTATACAAGTTTCTTTCGGCCAATTTTATCAATCACAATCATGGCAATAATAGTTGATCCAAAATTCACCAATCCAACAAGTACCTGGTAAAAAAGTGAATCGCCTTCGGAAAGTCCAGTTTGTTGAAAAATGGTTGGTCCATAATAAAGTACCGCATTTACACCCATGAACTGACCCAGAATCGCCAGGCTGACGCCAATAAAAAGGGCGATCCGGAATCCAGGTTGAAATAGAATCTTCCAGTCAGATTTTTGTTCTGACTGAACCAGGTTCTTCAGATCAGCAACCTGCTCATTGGCCTTATCGGTGCCATAAATACGCTTCAGCGTTTTAAGGGCTGCCGTTTCTTTTGATTTAATAACCAGCCACCTGGGACTCTCAGGAATAAAAAACAGGATAATGAAAAACAGCAATGCAGGGACTGCCTCTGCTCCAAGCATTCCGCGCCAGGTCTCATTCACAATATATTTACCCCAGAAACCGCCTACTGTTCCCAATGCTTTCATATGAATAGCGTATTCACTTATGGCATAATTAACCAGGTAAGCTCCAACAAAACCAACCGTAATGGCTAACTGGTACAACGAGACCAAAGTTCCCCGGTAACGCGAAACGGAGATTTCGGAAATATAAAGGGGAGATATTACGGAAGCAACGCCAATACCTATTCCACCAACAATCCGAAACAGAACCAGGTCAGTAACACTTCCTGAAACCATGCATCCTATTCCGGAGGCTGTAAACAGGACGGCAGAAATGATCAGCACAATTTTACGTCCGAAAAAATCGCTCAGCTTTCCGGCCATGGCCACTCCCATGATTGAGCCAACCAATGCACAGCCAACATACCAACCTGTGCTTACATCATTTAAACCAAACTGGGTTGCCACACTTCCAATAGTTCCTGAAATTACTGCAGTATCGTAGCCAAACAGGAATCCTCCAAGTGCAGCAACTGCGGCAAGGAAAATAACATACGGCAGATTTTCCTTGTTACTTTTAATTGTCATGAATTGATTTATTTGATGTTAAAGTATTCTTTATACCGGTTGTACAAATGCCCAGCCTGAAGGTACGAGGATTGAGGAGACATAAAATGTGAAAACTCAAAGGTGATTCCTTTATCGTATCCGGCACGTGATGCGGCTTCAAGTTTCATCCGAAGCTTGTCGAATTTGATGGGCAGGAACTTGATGGGCATGTCGCGGTCAAAAGTTTCTGCGTTTGTCCAGCATTTCATATTGTATTTGTCGGCCATCTTTTTGTTAACGGTAAAGAAAGCATCCAACTCGTCGTAGTCGATGTGTCCATCCTGAAAGGCAACTGCATCAACGACATCGTGAATTCCATCGAATATCTCGCTCCAATCCCGCTCATGCTCCTGTACCGAAACGGAATTGGCTTTTGTCAGATCGCCACCAGCTGCATCCACAGCCTTTTTACCGTCAATCCAGGGCGAAATAAACGTAGGTAACCCTCCGGAAACGTCTTTGCATTGTTTGCCCATGGCATGAAAAGCACCAATGGCTCCTTTGGTTTTACGGCTGATTTCGCCGCTAATGTACCAACCCTGAAAGCTTTTATGCTTTTGACCATATTTCTGCCATACCTCGTCAATCACATATTTGTTGTCTTCAATTTCCCAGCTAAAATCGCCGGTATCCCAGTATTTCCCGGAATCATACAACCCGAAATAAAATTTCATTTTGTACTTGTCGGCCAACCGCAGGTACATATCAACCAAATCAACAGAAGGCATGTAACACCCATGTTTCTTCAAAAGGTATTCCGAAGGGTAAGTGATGAATTTACGATAACCCGAACGAATAAGAATAACTGTATCAATGCCAATCGCTTTCATATTGGCAAAATCATTGTCCCATTCCTTTTCACCCCAGTTTTGGTGAGGGATATCATGAGAGATTTCATCCAGAAAA
>JANYLE010000276.1 GCA_025363795.1 Mariniphaga sp.
CTCGATATCAAATACCGTAAACCAACCCAATTTGCAGGATCGGCAACTGCCAGTCTTTTGGGTGGTTCACTGCAATTGGAAGATTTGAGCAAAAATGGTAAATTTTCCCATATTACAGGAATTCGGTACAAAACTAACAGATATTTATTGGGTACGCTCGATGAAAAAGGAGAATACAATCCACGTTTCATTGATGCTCAAACCTACCTGACCTACAAATTCAGCAAAGCATTCGATGTTTCTTTCCTGGGAAATATGGCCGAAAATCAATATGATTTTATTCCACAAACACGAAAAACAAGTTTTGGCACATTTAACAATGCCTACAATGCAACAGTTTATTTCGAAGGTCAGGAGATTGATAAATTTGTCACAAGCACAGGCGCTCTGGTTGCAAATTATCATCCCGGAGAACAGTTGAATCTGAAATTTATAGCATCCGCTTTTCATTCAAAGGAAGAGGAAACTTATGACATTCTAGGTCAATATTACCTGAATGAACTGGAACGTAATTTGGGGTCGGCAAACCTGGGTGACAGTGTGCTGAACATTGGTATAGGAACCTTTCTGAACCATGCCCGTAATTACCTGAATGCCACTGTTTACAGCCTTGAACATAAAGGGGCGTATAATTCTGAAAGGCACTTGCTAAATTGGGGTGTCAAGGTTCAGCGAGAAATGATAAACGACAAGATGAACGAATGGATTTTGCGTGATTCGACCGGTTATGCAATTCCCTATAAAGGAGATAAAATACAGTTATTCAGTACCTCCAACACGGACAACAGGATGAATTCGACCCGTTTTACAGGATACATTCAGGATACTTATCAAATACCTGTCAACAAGGGTTCGTTGTATATTACCGGAGGACTTCGCGCCCAATACTGGTCATTTTCTAAAGAGTTTTTGCTCAGTCCCCGGGGGACTTTACGTTATTACCCGGATTGGGATGCCAATTTTGTATTTCATCTTTCAGGAGGAATTTATTATCAACCTGCATTTTACAAAGAGTTGAAAGACCGTGAAGGAATTATTTACCCCAACACAAAAGCACAGAAGTCAACCCAGGTGCTTTTTGGAACAGATTATATTTTTCGTGCATGGGACAGGCCTTTTAAATTTACTTCTGAAATGTACTTTAAATTGATGACTAACCTGATCCCCTACAAGATTGACAATGTCCGTATCAGATACTTACCCAATCAAACTGCAAATGGTTATGCAACAGGGTTAGATATGAAAGTGAATGGCGAATTTGTAAGTGGTATTGAGTCGTGGGCGAGCCTTTCGATTATGAAAACAGAAGAAGATATTCTGAATGATGGTCATGGATATCTTCCCCGGCCAACCGATCAACGTTTGACTTTTAGTGTTTTCTTTCAGGATTATTTCCCCGGAAACCCTACGTTAAAAATGCATCTGACGGCCTTTTACGGTTCGCGGCTTCCGACAGGACCTCCCAATTCGGAGCGTTATATGGATGTTTTTAGGATTCCTCCTTATCGCCGCATTGACCTGGGGATGTCCAAAGTGCTGATCGATCCTTCTCACAAAACTTACCGGTACAAAGCATTCAATTCAATCAAGGATTTGTGGTTGGACCTGGAAGTGTTCAACTTGTTGGGCATCAACAATACAATTTCCTATTTTTGGGTGGCTAACAATTCGGGCGACATGTTTGGAGTGCCTAATTATCTGACCAAACGAAAATTGAATTTAAAACTAACTGTTAAATTTTAAAACAGATGAAAAACAAACACATAGGTACATATAGCACATAAATTGAACTTTTTTCTATGTGGACGATGTACTTATGTGTTTAAAATTAAAACAAGGTATAAAATAAACACATAGGGACATAGGACAGATAGTTTTAAATTTTTCTATGTTTACTATGTACCTATGTGTTTAAAATTAAAAACATATGAAACTTTCACTATTTCAGGTTGATGCTTTTGCTTCCAGCCTTTACAAAGGAAATCCAGCAGCGGTGGTGCCATTGGCAGAATGGCTACCGGACAAGTTGATGCAACAAATTGCCGCAGAAAACAATCTTTCGGAAACTGCCTTTTTTATTCCTGAAGATGACCATTTTTACATTCGATGGTTTACTCCAAAGTCTGAAGTCAATCTATGCGGTCATGCAACACTGGCGACCGCCCATGTCCTATTTAATGAATTGAATTTTCAGGATAATAAACTTCTTTTTAACAGTAAAAGCGGTATTCTTACGGTTAGAAAAATGGGAGACAAGCTACAACTTGATTTTCCGGCTGATTTAGTTCAACCGATCGAACTGAACCCTGTTTTTACTGATTCTTTGGGAGTTGAGGCAACAGCTGCTTTCAAAGGAGGTACAGATTATCTTCTTTTATTCGAATCGGAAGAAATTATACGGACGATGAACCCGAATTTTCATCTGTTGAAACAAACTGATGCCCGAGGTGTAATTGTAACTGCTGTTGGAAAGGAAGTTGATTTTGCAAGCCGCTTTTTTGCTCCTGGTGTTGGCATTGATGAAGATCCGGTGACAGGTTCAGCACATACTTCGCTGGTTCCGTTCTGGGCGGCAAGACTCAATAAAACGGAGTTCACGGCTGTACAGCTTTCAGAAAGAGGAGGCCAATTGTGGTGTACTTTGGCTGGCGACCGTGTGCTGATTGCTGGAAAAGCAATTAC
>JANYLE010000462.1 GCA_025363795.1 Mariniphaga sp.
TCTTTTCATACATGGGATTCTATCCTGTCACACCTGGTATGCCCGCTTATAATATTGGAAGTCCGATGTTTGACAACGTCCGGATGGATCTTGGCAACGACAAGTTCTTCGAAGTTGAAGCGATCAATAATTCTGCCGAAAATAAATATATCCAGTCGGCTACTTTAAATGGTAAGACATGGGACAAGCCCTGGTTTACTCATGCTGACCTGATTTCGGGCGGAAAACTGGTTCTTCAGATGGGTCCGAAAGCCAATCGCAGTTGGGGAAGTGCGGTGAATGATGCCCCACCATCTGCTGAAAAGATAGATTAGTTTATTTCTCTGAAATCAGAGCTCGTATCTTCCGGATTAAATACCTTCGGAAGTTACGGGCTCTTTTTGCATACCCTCGATTGAAACCATCGGTATGATTTTATCAACTTAGGATTACGTCCTTTAACCTGGATTCGGGTACATTTACTTTGATCAGCAGGTCTATACTTTGTATGCAATGGATTTTTTGGGCAGGTCATAAGGTTTATCGGGATGAAAAGCACCATTTAGCAAGAAATTCATCGGTTAAATCCTGCCAATACTCATTGCCGGAAACCTAAAGCACCAACCTCCAATAGATACCTTTTTAGCAGTTTAATCTTTATACCTACAGATAATTTTCCAATCTAATCTGTCCGATTTTCTTACTTTTGTACTGTGTTTTCACAAAGAGAGCATTTTACTTTATGTACCAGCAATTACGTCCCGAAGACGTAGCAAAAGTGAGGAGACTCGCTGAAATAAGACAAAGAAACAACGATACCAGTTGGATGCTTTGCGAATACCTGAACAATCATCCGTGCTTTATCACCAAAGAGTTGATGGATAGTGTCAACAGCGGAGGTGTGCTGTCAGAGGAAACCGTTTATTTTGCACTGCTGACTGGCTTGTGCGGGCTCGACACCGAAAGCAATGAACGCGACAGGCAACTGGCAAATGATTATTTCCGCCCGGCTGTCAAAAAGCTGCATATAAAATCATACGTCGAAAATCCTTACTATCGGAATATTCGCATCCCGGAAGTAAAGTGTGGCGATTGGGAGTTGAAGTACGATAAATACAGCCCCTACGAAGCCTTTATCTACAATGACCTAATTGTAGAGCCTGATTTTAAGGAAATTCCGCGTGTCGGTTTCTTCAATGAGGAATTTCGTTTTCCTGTTGTTCTGGAGCATGATCATGAATGGATGGCTATCAAGCCCAATGAAATAGAAACCATGCAGCCTGCAGTTGATGCAGTTGAAGGTAAGGTTGTTACTTTCGGACTCGGACTTGGATATTTTAGCTATATGGCTTCCCTTAAAGCGAAGGTGCAAAGCATTACGATTGTCGAACGAAATAACGAAGTCATTCAACATTTTAAACGTTACATACTTCCGCAGTTTCAATACCGGGAGAAAGTGGAGATTATTTCATTCGATGCTTTTGAATATGCCGAAAAACAGATGCCCGGCAAAGATTTCGATTACGCGTTTGTTGATTTATGGCATGACGCATCGGATGGTCTTGAAATGTATCTTAAAATGAAAAAGGTGGAGTATTTCTGTCCCCGAACGAAATTTTTTTATTGGATCGAAGATTCTTTGCTTTCCGGTTTACGCTGGCAGATTTTTGATGTGGTCACTAAAAACGCACGGTCTTACAATGAGATTTCGAATTATTTAAGTGCCCCCTTTCTGCGAAAACTCGCGGCAACAATACACTAAAGGTTCCTATTTTTTGCAGAGGGGCTGCAATGCTATTACAGTTGACAATATGCTCTTCTTCATTGATCTTTTATTTGCATCAATATTAAGTTATATCGTTCTGAATGAATTAAAAACAAGACACTATTAAATACTATTCGTTTGAGAAATTTGAATGAAACGCCTCAAATGAGGATAATCTTTATGCAGCCACTGGTAAGTTACTGCAATTTGTCCGGAACAATAAATTATGCATACAATCAATTGGTCGACAAAAAGTAGAATTATTCCTGTGTTGAGTATCATCCAACTAAACCATTCAACGGAATTCCAGTCAAATAGTGCAAAATATGTAAGTGTTTGGTTATTCTCAAAAAATAGTTATCTGGCATAAGCAGCTTATATAAAATCAAAATACAAGTATTTTCTATTTAAAATAAAGTGAATATGACTAAGACGATGGTTAAGACAATCACACTGGCAATCACAGCTGTTTGCTTACTGATGTGTGAAGGAGTATTTGCACAAACCAAAGATCCTTTGTTGTTTCCAAAGGACAACTTTACTGTGGAAACCAAGAGGGTAAAAACTGCTGCGGGTGAAAAGAAAATCACTTATCACGCTTACATGCACATTCCATATGTGGCAAAGCCGGTTGATAAAGACTATCAGAGTCTGAATGTGAGCATACCGGTGAGCATTGATGGTGTTCAGGTGAATACTACCAACGCACCTATCGTGTTGGTGATCGGGGTAGGTGGTTACATGTCGGTGCGAAATGCAAGCAGTAACCATGCTCATCCTGAAGGTGGAATGGGCGCGCCTCCCAGGGTGCCCCGTCCGGGTGGAATGGGCGCCGGAAGCGACAGAGGTGACCTCGCATTAGCTGCCGGATATGTAGTGGTTTCGCCGGGATGCCGCGGACGCGACAACAAAGCTGCCGATGGTACTTTCTATGGAAAAGCGCCGGCAGTTATCGTCGATCTGAAAGCAGCAGTTCGTTATATCAGGCACAATAAAGGCATCCTTCCCGGCAACACCGAACAAATTGTTTCGGTAGGTTGTAGCGCGGGGGGAGCGGTATCTGCTGTTCTCGGTGCCTCAGGTAATAGCCCCCTTTACGATTTCTATTTGAAGGAGATTGGTGCTGCCGACGAACGCGATGATATTTACGCCTGTGCCTGTTACAGTCCCATTACCGACCTCGAGCATGCCGACGGTGCTTATGAATGGATGTATGGCAATACACCGGTTTCTTCAGGGCTTGTAGATCAGAAGCTATCTAATCAATTGAAAGCATTGAATGCCGAATATCAGGTTTCCCTTCATTTGGAGGGTAAAAATGGGTTTGGACCAATCACTGCCGATAATTACGGTGATTATCTCATGCAATATTACCTGGTACCATCTGCCAACAAGTTTTTAAAGGGTCTGACCGATGAAAAAAGGAAAGAGTATCTGGATAATAATAAATGGATCAACTGGAAAAACAATGAAGCGACCTTTAGCTTTAAAGACTACGTTGCTTCCGTTGGCCGGATGAAAAACTTGCCCGCTTTTGATGATTTTGAAAATCAGAAGCCCGAACCCAGTGAATTTGGCAGCGCCACTGTCGACACCCGCCATTTCACAGAGTTCAGTCTGCGCCATTCTACCGGGAATGCAAATGCAACCCTTGATACCGACGTGATATTACAGCGGAATATGATGAACCCCATGTATTTCGTCGGCCAGAAAAACCCCGGTTGTGCCATTAAATGGTGGCTCCGTAATGGTACCAGAGACAACGACACCTCGCAACCCATCATGGTTAACCTGGCTACCAGCCTTGAGAATAACCTCAACAGGGATGTCAATGCCTGGGATTTCTGGGATGCGGGGCATTGTCAGGATAATGATCCCGAAAGTTTCATCGCATGGATAGGCCAAATAACCGGACATTCGAAATAAACCATTCCGGCAGAACATTGGCTTAAATAAATTGGCAGTTGAGAGGTTGATCTTATCCAATTGCCAGCAAATCATAGAGAGGCTCTCCCCGTCAGACAAACCGACGGGGGGAGCTTCCTTACTTTATTCAATCAAAAGCCAATCAAGAAAAAGTTGATCCCCAATAAGCCTCAATCCTCTTTCAATATTTTCTCCATTTTCAGTTCATGTTTTATTCCCTTACGAAGCGTGCTGAATTTTGGTTGGAAACGATGGGGACGTAAGGAACTCTCTTTTAAGAAAAACATCAGCAGACAAAAAAGTCCGGCAATACACAGCCAGCCATATATTTCCTTCATGCTTACCAGCATAGCCTGTTGTTGCAGTCTGCCGTAGAGGGCATTCAAAGGAATATGGTTTTAAATTTAAAGACTATGAAAACTTCACGGGTAAGAGTGGTCGCTTTACCTTTGTGAAATACAAAAACGGACTCAAAGAATTTCACCTGGGCTACCAATTTTCTAGCGGACTCGTTGTTTATCAATTTGAAAACTTTGCTGTAAGTCACAACTTTTACCTAAACAAACTTGGATTTGCATACAAAAAGCTATTTACAGATATTCAAACAAAGGATAAATTATTAGCGTTTTCAAATATAAAGCAAGACTTTAATTTTCTGGTTGACTATTTTTTTAAAGGCGAATGCGATCGGTTGAAAGAGATTTCAAAACTCCAGAATAACATTATCGTAGAATATGACAAAAAAGCCAGAGATAGTTACAACCTCGAATTTGATAAATTACGAATTGAGAAAGCGCGACAAGAGTTCAGAAGCAAGAACTTCCAAAAGAATTTGGAAATATACAGATCTATTGACTATAAAGAATTAATGAACGAACTTGATGAAAAATTAATTGAATTCTGCTTACGACACATTTGACATCACAGAAAACAACAGCTACTGAATGCATAGAAACAAGTTGAGCGCAGGTGTTACAGCAATGCAAACCTGAAAAGAAAACAACTGAACAATGCAGACCGACAAAAAGATATATTGCCTGATTAAGCTGATAAACAAGCAATTCATAATGAATTAATTTTCGATCCTGATTTTTATCGTGGTTTTAATTTTTCAGTCAAGGCTTTTTGTTCACATGACCCTCCTTACCAGAAAATAAAACAGAAAAAGTGGCTCCTTTTCCTTCTTCACTCTCAATGCGCAATATTCCCCCGTGCTTTTCCACAAAATCCTTGCAAATGATTAATCCCAAGCCAGTACTTAGTTCACCTTCTGTACCTCTCCGACTGGTATTTACATCAAGCCGAAAAAGATTATCAATCATACTTTTACTCATTCCAATACCCGTATCTTTTATAGATATTAAAACCGAATTATCAGAAAAATGCTTTGCAGAGATGGATATACTTCCCCCAACAGGGGTAAATTTCACCGCATTAGTAACTAAATTACGGATGATCACATCTAACATATTACCATCAGCAAAAACCATCAAATCCTTAGGGATATTGTAGTTGATTTTAATCTCCTTTTTACTGGCACTATCCAGAATTAAAACCAGAATTGCAGAAATTCTCGGCATTAGTTCATGAAATTCCGGAGTAAACTTGGCCAGACCCCTTTGCATACGCGACCACTCTAAAAGATTTTCAAGCAATCGGAAAAGATTGCCGGCAGAGTTACGCATAAGACGGACCATTACCTGAATATCCTCTTTCGTCATACTTGCCAATTCTTCAGACAATAACTCTGTCAAATCAAGAAATGAGCTAAACGGACCCCGAAGGTCATGGGCAATGATGGAAAAAAATTTATCCTTTTCATCGTTAGCTCTCTGAAGATCCTCATTTTTAAGCTGTATATCAACTTCAACCAATTTGCGTCTCGTAATATCTCTTGAAACACCATAAATTTCAATTGATTCGTCTATGGCATACTGATATTTTGTTACAGATTCTATCCACTTAATCGTTTCATTCTTGCTGGTAATTTGAAACTGGTCGACATAAATTTCACGGATACCATTTAAAAATTCACATACACGAATCGGGAGATCATTCATCACTTTTTTAGCCGATTCACTCGGTAATAGTTTGGTCAGTCCTTGCGTAATAGATTCGGTTTGATTATACCCACTTAAATTAACAATTGATGGACTAATATAGGTAAGCTTTGCCTGGGTAAAATTGTAAATCCAAATTACATCTGAAATATTAGCCGTAATAAATCGTAATTTTTCTTCATTCTTCCTCAATTTTTCTTCAATATGCACGCGAGTTGTAATATCCCGTATATTACATTGAATCACCTCTTTTTTACCTTCAAAATAAACATTGCTGACGAATTCCACGTTGATCATTCGCCCATCAGATGTTTCGAGTGGTAAATTATCATAACGGACATAACGCATTTGCTGCAATTCCAAAAACCTATTCTTATTGGCGGCTACATCTTTGAAAAATCCAATATCCCATATTTCTTTATTGATAAATGCTTCTTTTGAGTAGCCTAATAAATCAATCAAAAATGGATTTACATCATTAATCATTCCGGTTTCTGCATTGAGGATCAAAATTCCGTCTTTAGCTGATTCAAAAAGACGACGATAGCGTGTTTCTGAAAGATGCACCTTATCTTCTGCCAGTTTTTGTTTTGTTATATCTATAGCAATAACGAGACAGTGCTCCCCTTTTCCGGAACTTGTACCGGTAAGATGTACATCTATTGGGAATCCGGGTTGAATACAGAGTGATATTTCGCAGGTTTCTTTAGATTTATTATCAAATAGTTGTGTGAGAAAATTATTAAAAATTGGTTTCGTTTCGACAGAAACAAAATAACCAAACCAGTTTGCTTTTAATATTGAACGGTCTTTACCAAGCATCTGTGCCCCACAAATATTTGTCTCAATGATCTTACCCTGTCTGGAAAGTGTAAAATAAGCCAATGGAGCAAAATCGTATAGCTCAGTATATTTGTCTGTAACATACTGTGCGGCGGCACGTGCCTCCTTTAGTTCTTCATTTTGCATTTCCAGTTCCACCTGGTGCACAGCAAGTTCATGAAGCAATTTAAGTGTATCGCCTTCCGATTGTTGCATATCATTACCTGTGAATTTGTTTTCCAGGTACTTTTCTACACACAGACGAAGCAGGTCATTCTCCGGTCCAGGTTTATTTTTCATATTTATTCCTTGCTATTTGTTACCAATACTCAATAAACATATCTCTAAATTATTGTTATACGAACCAATCACGAAAATGTTATCTAAATTATAATTTATCCAATACAATTTCCCGGCTTTTTTATTTTAATAATATATTAATTCCAGCTCTTTTGCAGCAACGTCAATTCCATAAAGAAAGACCATCCACTGAAATACCCTGGTATATGAGTCGGGAGCAATCAGGAGAACAAAAGGAATAGATCCGTTTTGATTCGTATCTAATTGCTCCTGTAGCCTCAATCGTCACTGATACTGTGCAGAAATAAACAACAATCTACCTCCAGTAGGAGTATCTACCTTGGATTATAAGTGGCAAAATTCCCTAACGCAAAGGTCAGAAATCAAATTTTAAGACTCGCAGGAGGAGGTCAGAGTGTCCAGAGGCGTTTCATTACTGGGAATAAGCAAATTAACTGCCGGAGAATTTAAATAAGAGCTTATTTTATATTTCCAGAGCCAGGCTGACAAATTATTTGCTTGTGAATTTGTTCTTATCAAGGCATTTAAGGGTATCTCATTCACCCTTACGGAATAGAAAATACTTGCCCACATACACCCGATGGATATCAAAAAAAACAAATCGTCAATTACATTAATATGTTTGGAAATTAAATTTTATTTTCATAATTTTAGCGTTGAAATATTTTTGTTGCTTGCCCCAGTAATAATTGATGTTTTAACCTGACCTATGAGATTCAAACTTAACCTTTCGCTGATTAACCGAAATCAAAATGTCCTTCCTGTTAACTACCAGGACGAATTAAGCGCCTGGATCTACAAAGTCATTAATCAAAGTGACCCTGATTTTGCTGTCTGGTTGCACGACAAAGGATTTTCGAATGATAAAAAACAGTTCCGGCTGTTTACTTTCTCTAACTTAATTGTTCCACAATTTGAGATCATCAAGGATCGGCTGATTATTAAATCAGATCAAATCGCGCTGATTATTTCCACATTACCCGAAGAGACGATCCAACATTTTGTGAGTGGCGTATTTTGCGATCGCGAGTTTACACTGGGCGACCGGATTTCGGACGCAGGATTCCGGATCAACGCGATCGAAGCTTTGCCGGCGCCTGTTTTCGCCGACGAAATGTCGTTCCGTTCCCTCTCCCCGTTATTTGTTTCCGGTAAGGTCGAAGGCAGGCAATATGCCCAACACTTTTCGCCCGATCATGAAGGTTATCTTCCGTTGATGATCAATAATCTGAAGGCTAAACAGAAGGTATTCACGGGCACTGAATCCTCATTTGCTATTCAGGATGCTGCATTGGAACTTTTGAGCCCACCCAAACAAAAAGGAATTACAATCAAGGCGGGAACCCCTCAGCAGACTAAACTGGTCGGCTATCAATACAATTTTAAACTCAAAGCCGACGCTTCCTTGCTGCGCATGGGTTACTATACCGGATTCGGCGAGAAAAACAGCATGGGTTTTGGCTGCTGCGAAATGCTGTAAACGAAAGATTTAACAACCTTCGTAGTTTCGAAAACCCCGAAGGTTTCAAGAAATATTTTAATCGCATCCGATTCTTAAACGATTACCTTATCGCACCCCCTGGGAATTTATTAATTAATAAATTTAAAGGAATGAGCATTAAATTTAAAGTAATTGAAAAAGGCCGGCCAGGAGTTGTCGGTGGTGGCGTGAAAAAATACTATGCCTTAACACAATTGAGCGGAGAGCAAACCCTTGATGATCTGATCAATGAGATTGAAAAAAAGAGTTCATTGCGTAGCATTGTTATCCGGTGGGCAATTTATGCGCTGGTTGACGTGATGAGGGACCGGCTGGCAGATGGGAAAATTGTACGGCTTGGCGAATTGGGCAGTTTGCGCGTTAACATCAGCAGTATTGCAAAGGAGAAGGCCGCAGAAGTAAAAGCGAGTTCAATTAAAGGCGCGCGGGTAGTTTTTACACCAGGTAAAGATTTGAAAAAAATGCTTCATACCTTGACATACGAGAAAGTTTAAATTCAAAAGTAATTATCACGAATTCCTGAGTAGTGAAAAGCAGAAGTGAAATGCAGTCATGCCCTGTTTAATAGGTTCTATTTGAAGAAAATTTAATCGCATCTGATTTCAAAACGGTTACCTTATCGCACCCGTGGGGAATTTATTAATAAATAAATTTTAACGATATGAGTATTGAATTTAATGTTATTCAGAGAGGTGAGCCTGGCGTCGTAGGCGGTGGCGTGAAGAAGTATTATGCAGCAAGCCAGTCAAGTGGTGAACTTACCCTTGCAGGGTTGAGCAAGCGTATCGAGCAGATGTGCACAGTGAATGGTGCTGACATTCGCGCGGTAGTTTATGCGATGGTTGAAGTTATGATACTTGAAATGGCTGATGGGAAGATAGTACGACTTGGCGAATTGGGCAGTTTGCGGGTCAACATCAGCAGCGACGGGGTGGAAAAAGAAGAAGATGTAAGAGCAAGTACCATTCGAAGTGCAAAAGTCGTCTTTACACCTGGCAAAGACCTTAAAACCATGCTTGAGACGCTTACTTACGAAAAGATTGCAAAGTAGTAGGTTGTTCCGAAGATTGCCTAAGTAAATGAAAAACAGCAATGGTGCGCAGCAGGTAAAATCTGTTGCGCATCGTTTGGTCAACTGATGCGGAACAGATTTATTTTTTTCCGCATCAAAAAAAATTTGTTGCGCAACGTTTTCAGGTCTGCCGATCCCGAAATTAGTTGGGAAAAGATTTGCCAGCGAATAGTGCATCCCGCAAACCCGTCAGCGTTCGCAGCTTCCTGACGGTGTTGGAGTAAAAGGAAGATGAAATAAAATAAAAATGGACAAAACCAATTTATCCTGGATAGAAGGAAATTAAGTAAGAATATATATGAAAACCGATATTAAAGACTTTTCCCAATCGATTACTGGTTTTGCTCCCTATCAATACCAATTGAAGGTTGCAGAACTTTTGTTGGCTGGCAAAAATGTAATTCTTGCTGTACCTACCGGTGCTGGAAAAACCTGGGCATCCATCATTCCATTCTTGCATGCAAGGCAAAACGGAAATACCAACTTTCCTCAAAAAATGATCTATAGTTTGCCATTACGAACATTGGCGAACTCCATTTATTCCGATGTTACAGAAACACTTGATAAAAATCACGAATTCAAGGAATTGGCTTCAATCCACACTGGGGAATACAAAAATGACGAGCATTTTGAAAAGGATATTATCTTCTCAACTATAGATCAGACACTCAGTAGCTTTTTGTGTTTCCCTCTCTCACTATCAAAACGTCAGGCAAATATCAATGCTGGGGCGTTGATCGGCAGCTATTTGGTTTTTGATGAGTTCCACTTGCTTGACCCAAAATTATCAATGGCAACAACCTTGGGAACATTAAGGACTTTGGGAAACTTGTGCCGGTTTTGTATTATGACTGCAACGTTGAGCGAATCATACATAAACAAACTGAAAGTGGCAGTTAATGCTGAAGTTGTTAAAATTGACGACTTCCCCGAAGACGTTGCAAAGATAAATTCGTTGAAAGTTCCAGAAGGTAAGGAATTTAAGAAAACCGTAACCATAGCTGAAAGCACAATAAACGCCGAATCAATTTTAAAACACCATGCCCGGAAGACCATTGTCATTTGCAATCGGGTTGAAAAGGCGCAGCAATTATACAACGATATTGTAGTTTCAGACCTGACAGGTTTTGAAAACCTGTCAGGTCTTGAAAAATCGAACATCATCTGTTTGCATTCCCGTTTTTTCGATGAAGACCGCAAAAAGAAAGAAAAAGATTTAAAAAGGTTGTTTGGAAATGATAATGAAGAAAATGCAATTCTGATTTCGACACAGGTAATTGAAGCGGGAATGGACATTTCGTGTGAGACAATGCATGTTGAAATATCTCCAATCAACTCTTTACTACAGCGTGCCGGACGTTGTGCCCGATGGGGAGACCAATTTGGAGAAATCTACGTGTACGATATCTTAGAACTGGAAGAACGGGAAAAATTGGAGATTGAGACAACCGATAAAGAAGAGCTGGCACAAATACGCGCAATCAATAACAAATACTTACCCTACGACAAACAGCTTTGTGAAGAAACCTTAAACCATTTAAAAAACACATCTTGCCTTGACCAAGATATTTCTCAACAACTAGTTGATGACATTTTAAGTATTCAAGAATTAAAAGATTATTCGCTAATTGTTCAGGATGATTTTAACAGATCAAAGATCCAGAAATCATGGGAGACTTGTGAAAAGAATAATTATTCACAAACTATCCGTGATATTCAAAGTATTGAAGTCGCCATTATCGATTATAAATTAGAAAAAGGCAGCACCTTTTTGCCATATAGATATCAAACAATTGGATTGTACAAATGGTCCTTTATCAAATGGGTCAAAGAAATTCTGAAAGAAAAGAATTTTGATGATGAAGATGACGTAATATTCATCCCAGAGAAGAATTCTGAAAGTGCAATAATCGATTTTGATACAAATGATAAGGATGGATTTACCCTTAAAGCTGTCCGGAATATTGACATTCTTAAAAAATGCTATGATATCGTTTTTGTTGATAAATCCATTTTTAAGTACACATTTGGAGCAGGACTTGAACTGGGTGCAGGTACTTCTTGCTCTCCGTTGAAGCCATTCGATACAAAAGAAAAGGAAATCATTGAATACAAAAAAGATACTTTCTGGCAGCATAATAAAGCGATTATCGGTTGCTATGAACAAATATTTAAACCAAAGCTGCAATTTGCATTTAACCAATTGAATGAATATTGGGGCGAAAATATTGATTGGAATAAACTAATTAAAGCTATGATTTGCCTGCATGATTACGGCAAGCTAAATATTGAATGGCAAAAGAAAATGAAGCTCCTACAAAAACTAAAAGCAAATGGAAACTATAATGCGGAAGAAGTCTTGGCTCACACTGATTTTAATGAATTGACGGACAAAGAAATCGAAAAACAAAGTGGAACGAAAAACAAACCGCCACATGCAGGAATTGGGG
Organism: Mariniphaga sp.; assembly: GCA_025363795.1. GTDB lineage: Bacteria > Bacteroidota > Bacteroidia > Bacteroidales > Prolixibacteraceae > JAAFHB01. The sequence continues at coordinate 11,897 of JANYLE010000462.1, forward strand.
CATTTGCATTAGTTGAAAGTGCTGAGGATATAATTGCTGTTGATCATTACGAATATCTTTCAAATAGTATTTCAACTGCCATTTTAAAACATCATGGCACTGATACAACAACATATTCCGATTTTGAGATTTCTGACAACAATTATTTGCAAATTGAATCCTTACTTGAAAGTATTGGGATAAACACCAAATTAAAACGAAAAGGAAGAGGAGGACACTTAATAAATTCTTTGCCTACTAATACTGAAGAATGGGTAATATACCTCTTCTTTGTCAGGATCTTAAGGCTATCAGATCAAAAAGCAACAATGAATTTTGAAGTATATCTAAAGCATTAAAACTATGTATTCCACATTCAAAGTCAAAAAACAAACCGGAACCTATTCCGACACTATTGAAGCATTTGGTCTGGCTAATTTGCTCAATGAAATCCAAAGTCGGGCTAATCTGAGGTGGCCTAAACTACAGATTGAAGATAAGGGATTATATTATGAAATCATTTCAAAGCCTGAAATTACAGAGGTGAATATTATTGGGTTAAATTACTTTCCGTTATTCCAATATGTAATTAGGGATACCTCTGAGACATTTGAAGAAAATTACTTTGATTATCCGAAACAGCGTGCCTTAAAGAAAGAACGGCAAGAGCTTACTCAAAAGGCGTACAAAGAATATCCCGGGAAAGATAAAGCACAACAATTAAAGGCTAGATTGAGTGAAATTGAGCGAATTTACGAAGAGGAAAAATGCATTTTTCCTCAATTAGATGTTTTCAGTCAGGTTATTACTCCTAATAACTTTGTTGGATTCGATAAGCTTTATCGAAATATCTCATCAAACAAAGAAGTATTCTCTGAAATTGTAAAGGCAATTCTTGATTATTATTCAGACAGAAAGGTTGAAATAAAAACGAAGTCTTTAAACTCGTTTGATGATTCGGTTACTGCACTTCAAATTTACAATCCGACAACGGGTAAGGGACAGAACAAAGGCAAAGCCACAGGTGCTTCTGCTGGACCTGTGAAACTTAATTGGATCGGTGAGACAATGAAAATATCAGGCGCATTAACCAACATGCTTTGTCAATTGGTAAAAGTAGGAAGTAGTTATGATATGAAAGTCGTTGTGGCTGATTTCAAAAAGGCAGAATACAATCAACAAAAACAAATTGCATTAGGGTTCAAGAAGAATATCAAAGGAAATACACCTTTGAAGGTCGATATCCTGAATCTTTTAATCATTAATAAGCAACTAATTGAGAAAACTGATGAGTATTCAAACTTTAAAGCAAGAAATATATTAACTGGACTTTATTCAACGTACCAGAAAGATTTGGGACAGAACAAAGCTGTTGTTAATATAGCAGAACTTCAAACTCCTGATTTTATTGAATTCAATACTGAAGATGAAGCAAAAGATTGGGTAGAATTCTTAAAGGAACAAATCAATATTATCGGGAGTATAGAAGAATTAGGAGACGCAACACAAGGATTAATTGCTTATCGAACATTCTTGACGAGTTCTCATTTCCAAAGTTGGGGCAGATTCATTTTCTGGTACTCCGGCCACATTATGTCGAACTTCTCAAAAAATAAATACGCATTACCATTCAAAGAAACTTCATTAAACAAATTCTTTAATAATATGAGCATGAACGATTTTAAGATTTCTGAAATCATCTCCAATGAGGGATTTAAGAAGGTGGCTTATGCCATCAGAAAGAGTACTGTAACTTTACAGTACACACCAAAAGATCAACGAAGATTTGAAATTCGATATGGTCTGTCGCAAACATTACAAAATAAATCAAAATCGACTTGTGATTTGGCTGAATTCATTGGTGAATTCATCGGCACATATAATGCAGAAACTGCAAGAAATGTTGAAAAAACGGGAAATGTTATGCGTGCAAATATTAAGGATAATGAGTTGAATAAATTCTATGAGCTTTTGGACATATATCCTTCGAAAGTTATTGGGGCATTGCTCGCATCCTATGGTTTTGCTTTGACCGAAAAGGAAGCATTAAAAGCAACAATTGCAGAAATTCCAGAGGAAAGCGAAACAAACGAAGATTAATAACCAATAAAATATTTCAAATCATGAAAAAACAAATTGCATCCATTTCAATCAGTGGTGAAATCACCCTCAACATGCATTCTTTGAATAATGAAGGTGGAGAAGGAAATCAGATTATGACCAGGCAGTTGACTATTGTTGACAAGGAAGGTCGCGAACACACCGTAAATGGTATTAGTGGTGATATGTTTAAACATATTCATGCCGGCCATTTGGTGAATTATTGTTTGGAAAACAACATTGAATTAAGCCAATACTCTAAAGCTTTGAATCCAAATCGGATTTCTGCTGCTGAGTTGTTGAACTACATTACGGAAAGTAAGAAAAAGAATGAAAAAGCTGGTATTGTAATTGATGCTCTCATTAACTCCTGTGCTGTTTGTGATACTCACGGAATTTTAATCACCGAAAAAGTGGGTGATAATAAAGACAGTTCGAACACTCCCCGAAAATCAGTTATTGAATTCGGTTGGACAATTGGCATTCCCGAGAAAAACAATACGGAGACCTATTTGCATACTAAAGTTGTTCACAGCTCCACAGGTGTGAAAGGTGAAAGTTCCAATGAAGGACAAAATATTTTCCATCGACCAGCAAATCATGGTGCCTACGCTTTTGTCTGTAATCTTGATACATACAGAATCGGATTTAACGATATCGATAGAAACTATGCAATAGACGACAATAAACGCCAAGCTCGCTATAAGGCGATTCTTCAATCATTACTTAGTTCATTTTTGAATCCTCGAGGCGCAATGACCAGCACTCAGAAACCTCATATAACAGATTTCAAAGGTGTAGTTACTTACTCCGAAAAATTAATTCCGGCACCAACCATTAGCCCAATAAATCCAGGCTATGAAAAAGAGATAGAAACAATAACAGCTAATTTGAATTTAATAGAAAAGGATTCAATTACTGCGAGACCGTTTAATGGCTTTGGTGAATTAACAGTTATTTTCAAAGACCTTATTCAGGAAGAACCTTATAAAATAAGCTGAAGATGAGATTCTCAGTTATTTATCAGCCAACAAATCTTTTTTCATTAAAAGAAAGCAACTCGACAAATTCGGGTGCAAAATCTTTGCTGGTTCCTTCTCCGTATTCTATAAAAATGGCTTTGTTCAATCAAGCAATAACCATTGAAGGGAAAGAAGTTTTTGAGGATAAAAAAAGTAAGGAATTTTCATACTTTAAAGAATCCAAAATTACTTATCATGTTTCAGGTAGTTTTTGCGTAAATAATTGTTTTGTGACAATTCAGTCATTAAGAGACGGAGTGTATCGGGGAAAGCCATCTTTCCGCGAATATATCTACCTATCAGATAACATCGAAATCATTTTTGATGTAAAGAATGAAGAAGCTAAACATTATTTGCAAAAATATCTGCATCGAATTAATTACTTTGGAAAACGAGGATGTTTCTTCCAATTCATTGGCTATCGGGACAACCCGAGTGAATCCAATGTAGTAGAATTTGATAGTTCAGATTTATCTGCGGGAATAATGCAGGAATATGATGATATCTCTCCAAATGCCCAATTTAAAAATGTTGATAATTTTGATTCTGGAAATGCAATACGTGAAAAAAAGATACTAATAATACCTGTTCAGAATATGAATTCATCAAAATCATATACTCATTATAAGTGCAATTAAGCGTAACTGGTTATTAAATAAACCTTCGAGGTCTCCGAAACCTCGAAGGTTTTAAATCGCATCTGCATCCCCCAATAAATCTTCCCACCCATGTCGAAAACAGAATTAAAGAAGCATTTGCAATCGCTCCCGAAAGAGCAGGTGATCGAAGAGGTACTTGCCAGACCTGTAAGCGTGCGCAGCACCTGACAGGTCTTAAAAAGAAAGGATTAATCGTTATAATTCAAACAACAACCCGATGTCGAAACAAGAACCACCACTCGAAAAAGGAAAGTTTTATCACATTTATAACCGGGGCGTGAACAGCTGCAATCTATTTAAAGATTCCAAAACCTATGAACACTTTCTGAACTTGTACGATAAATATATTTCGCCAGTTGCCGATACGTATGCATGGGTACTGATGCTTTACCCTGTCAAATATTTTTAAATTTTTTCTTATGGATCAATTTTACTTTATATATGTGCTTAGAAGCTTGAAAGATGGTAAAAACTATGCTGGCTTCACAAAAAATTTAAAAATAAGATTTGAACAGCACAACAACGGAGAAGTGGAATCGACAAAGAACCGGCGACCTCTTGTTTTAATCTATTTTGAAGGGTGCTTAAATCAACAGGACGCCACACATCGGGAGAAATATCTGAAAACCTACCTTGGTAAAATGTATATTAAAAATAGATTAAAACAATGGCACGGAGAAAGTTCAAATCTTATTTGACAGGGTGAATCATTTCCATTTATTGGTGAGGATAAAAGAAAATGTGGTATATAAATATTCAAACGCTGACAGGTCTATCGACGCTGTCAGGTTTGAAGAATCGAAGTGGGAAACGATTGACTTATCAGCATGGGAAGACCTGTCAGCATGCGAAGCATCTGACAGCGTCATAATTGCAAATAACCTCAAAATCCCCAAAGCGCATCTGCATTTCTCCCATCTGTTTAGTGCTTACAGCAAATACTTTAATAAATACAAAGGCCGCCATGGAGCCCTATTCGAACGCCCTTTCGATCGTATAGAAATTACGGATAAACAATATTTCAAAACATTAGTCGTTTATATCCATAATAACCCCATACATCATAAATTTACCGAACACGCTATGGATTACCCCTGGAGTTTGTACCTGACATGTATCTCTATCAAACCGACACATTTGAAACGCGATGCAGTAATGGGATGGTTCGACAGTGCTGCAAATTTCAAAACTGCCCATAACAATACGATCGATATAATCGATCTGGAACAGTGGCTGGGGTTGTAGCTAAAAACTTGAATAAT
>JANYLE010000370.1 GCA_025363795.1 Mariniphaga sp.
AGCAGGCTGGTTTTGCCAGCGCCGTTTTTCCCAAGCAATCCGGTGATGCTTCCTGCTTCGAGGTGCACCGACAAACTATTGAAAAGAGCCTGTTGCCGGGGATAAGCAAAATGAAGGTCTTTAATCTGAATCATAAGTTGAATATTTATTGTTTTAGTGTACTGCCTTACTAACACAGTGCAAATATAAATCATTTGAATTCAGATTTCCAAATTATTTTGAAAATAAAATGAAAATAATTTTTGATCGGGGTTTCCATGAAGCCCGGAACAGGCAATATATCCAGCATAAGTAACTGGCAATTTGCGAATTGCCACCAATTTCTCGTGATTTTCAGAAAAGGATACTTCGCCTGCAAATTATGACGTTGAATAGTCAGCAATAAAAATTGAGGAAGATTTCCTGATTTTTGAAAGCGACATTGATCCCTATTAAAGCTACGACCGGTTACCAATGAAGGCAGCCGGTCGCTCTCTTTTATAAACCTAAAAATTCAATCTTATGACGACTGTTATACGGATAAGAACAAATTAGGTAACAATTCTGAATTATGGTTTCTATCTGAAAAAGGTCAATAGAACAGTGGTGACACAAGTGATACCATGATTGCATTATTAATTGAACCTTACGAAAAAAGCCTTCACATCGGGTGACGTGAAGGCCATTCAGATTAAAAGAATATATTAAAACCGGTATCCGGTTGACAGACCAAAACCTGTGTTCTTTACGGATGTTTTATCCTCCGGGTATTCAGCGTATTCCGAATTGATTTTCAGCAAACCCAACTGCGCGTTCAACTGGCAGAACAGCCCGTTTGCCATTTCGTATCCGACAAAGGCATTGGCACCTGCATCGAATGCTTTGTAATAAGGGACATCCAAAGGATCGGTGGCGCTGATTGTATTTTTGAATTTAATCGTGCTCTCAACTGTAGGAGAAGATCCCGACGTTTTCACCTTACCTCCGATTCCGTAAGCGGCATAAGGACCAAATCCAACAATCATAAATCCGTTGCCACACGCCTTTTTGTAGACGACATTCAACGGTACTTCAAGATAATTAATACTGGTAGTGCTCGTTGAAGACTCACTCTTGGCCTTGGCACCTTTCGTTGAATAGAGCAATCCGGGCTGAAAATAGAACTCCGATGCTATGGGAATCTGTGCATTGACGCCAATGTGATAACCAACGAGCAGATCATTGTTTAGCTTATCTCCGTTGTAAGCTTTTCCGCTCAGGTTCTGAAGGTTCAAACCGCCAATAACGGCAAACGAGATTTTTGGACTCTCCTGTGCATTGGCAAATGTTGCCGAAAGCGCAAGGATCAATAAACTGGTGAATAGTCTGTTTTTCATTCGAATGTGTTTTTAATTTGTGAATATTAGGTACTTGTGTTCATAAACGACCAATAGCATTCAGGGTCAAAAGACGGTTGTTACCGTGTTTACTTTTGCCCGTTCACTTTTGCTTTGATCTGTCAGATATTTTGCTGCCTCATTCTCAGCTTGCATCTTTGCTTTTGTGGTGTTGAGTAGTGCCACTCGCCGGACCGACTTCGGCAGCTCCGCCTTTCTGTGTTTTATTTGAGGAAAAGCAGTCCGGTAAAAACCATGCAATGCTTAAAAACAATATTAATCTCTTTCTTAACGTCTTCATCATTGCTATTATTGATTAGAACGATACCTGTTCTAACAAAACATGCAGCAAAAATAGGAGCAATAAAGCCATGAAGTGTTGCACAACTTTACAGAATAATTACACTATTCACGCATTACGGAAGAGAGGTGTAATTTAGAAATGCTAAAATCAGCAGCAGAACCAGGCACGTTGGTTGTCCTGAAAAAGTTAATTATCAACCACTACGCGGGAAGGAGGAACAACATAACCAGTAAACAAGAAATAAGAATAAGTTTCCCGCCCACCAAAAACTTCAGAAAACAAATTCTTTGATGCAACATGCGGGCAAATTTTTAGTCTTTGATCCATATATCTTTTTTATAACGAACATATCCTTTGATCAATGAAACATATTCACCTACATAAAATAGCAATCAGCCTGATACTGATTGGCATCTTTTCCAAAACTTATTCACAATCTGTCGAAAAGAAAACCTACCAGACTGCTTTTACAAATACGGCACCCGAAATTGACGGATTGATGAATGATTCCTGCTGGAATAAGGTCGGCTGGAGTGGTGATTTTATTCAAACCCAACCCTACGAAAACAAACCGCCAACCCAGCAAACTTCATTTAAAATACTGTTCGACGACAACAACCTCTATGTTTTTATCCGTGCTTTTGATACCGAACCCGAAAAGATAAGCCGCAGAATATCGCGCAGGGATAACTTCGACGGTGATATGGTGTCGATCAATATTGACAGTTATTACGACCAGCAAACGGCATTTGCCTTTACAGCCATGGCGTCGGGCGCAAAGGGGGACGAAGCGGTGACGCAGGACGGTAACAACTGGGACGACAGCTGGAACCCGGTGTGGTACCTGAAAACCTCCATCGACGACAAAGGATGGTGTGCCGAAATGAAAATACCTTTCAGCCAGCTTCGGTTCGGTAAAAAGGCAGAGCATATCTGGGGAATCCAGCTATCGCGACAAATCTTCCGGTTGGAGGAGCGCTCTACATGGCAGTTTATACCAAAAGGTTCTCCGGGTCAGGTTCACCTGTATGGCGAATTGCATGGCATCAGCAGCATCAAACCAAAGAAACAGATCGAGTTGCTTCCGTATACTGTTGCACGTACGGAGCGGTTCGAAAAAGTTGAAGGGAATCCTTTTCAAACGGGAAAAAAGAGTGCTATTTCTGCCGGACTCGATGGGAAAGCTGCCATCACGAACGACCTTACGCTCGACTTCTCGATCAACCCCGACTTTGGACAAGTCGAAGCCGATCCATCGGAAGTAAACCTCTCCGCCTTTGAAACCTATTTTTCGGAGCGCAGACCTTTCTTTGTTGAAGGAAAGAATATCTACCAGTTTGAACCCTCAAATACAATCGTGATCAACAACTTTAGCGCCGATAACCTGTTCTACTCGCGCAGGATAGGCAGGTCACCGCATTATTCCCCGAATCTTTCAGCCAATGAATATGCCGACGTACCCGCATCATCCACCATTCTTGGCGCGATGAAACTGTCGGGCAAAACAAAAGACGGGCTCTCCATCGGGATATTGGAAAGCGTCACCTCCAACGAAAATGCCAGGATCGACAGTCTTGGATTCCGGAGAAAAGAATCGGTCGAACCGCTCACCAATTATTTTGTCGGACGTGTGCAAAAGGATTTCGGTAAGGGGACCACCGTATTGGGGGGAATATTGACAGCCGTAAACAGGGATATCACCAACCCCGCGCTCAATTACCTCCCAACCGCTGCCTATACAGGCGGGATTGACTTCAGTCACGTCGGTTCATCGTGGGAAAAGATCAGCGGACCAGCGGCGAAGGCTGGCCGGTCACCTCCTGTAGCGGCGCAAGTTTAACGCGCATCGCCGGGCTACGCCGTGTTTCGGCTATGCCGTATATCGGCTACGCCGCGTTCCGGCGGCTTGCGGTGCTCAAACAGCCGCGGTGGGGTACGGCTAGGGACGGCGG
>JANYLE010000382.1 GCA_025363795.1 Mariniphaga sp.
AATTTAATCATTGCGGTTCACTATGAGTCTTTTATGAATTAATCGGAGTCCTTTTCCCTTTCAATATATTCAAGATCTCATTATTAATAGGATTCGCTTTAATTGAATAAAAGAAAAGCTTACGTCTTTTAAACGGTTCTATCTAAGGCTAGTTTATTGAATAGTTTTAGAATTCGTAATAGTTTGCAGATCAATGTTATTCACCCGCTATCTTTTAGCTGAATATCTTATCATTTCTTAATTGTTTCAAAGAAATGTTAAGAATAGAAAAAAGCTTTAATCCTTTTTAATTGAACGCTATCCAATGGCATATTTGAGAATATTTGCTGAAAGACAATTAAAAATTCAATATCATTCACTTAACCCTCATTTATTACCATGATACAGGTTAAAAATAGTCTCAAAGACTTTAAACAAGAGACGCTCTACTTACGCAAAGATTCTAAAATTCCTGTTCCAGGGGATTTAAATCAAATAAATGCAATTATAATTTATGATCTGCTTCTCTTGAAAATCAAAGCGAATTCATTTATCGTGGATTGGCAATTACAAGAGACTGAAGTGTCTGAGGTTAATAAACCGCTTTTTTAATTTAAAAACGATTCAATTATGAAGGCTACATATCTATATACCAGGGGAAATCAACAAGGACTAAAAGTGGTTTATTCATTTTCGGATAACGCAATCGCCAAAATTAAGAGGTATGCTCCAGTAGTCATTAGAAATTCAATGAAACTTCCTGCTTTAGGGTTTGTATCATTCATGGCCGAAACCTATTCGATTATGAATGAACCAGAAAATCAATATATTAATGAAGCGAAGAGTTCCAGATACTATTTCTTGCTAAAATACTGTTCGTTATCATTTCTTAGCTTTTATTTTTAATCCATTTCTGATTTGTAATTATATTAAATAATTTCTATCAAAATGAAAAAGTATCTATTAACCGTATTCACGGTAGCCATTATGGGGTTGTTTTGCTCCAAAATGGTAATTGCTCAGGGATACACAAAGGGAGCCACCCTAAGCAATATCCCGAAAGAAGCTAAAATTACTGGAATTATTGTTGACGGAGGCAACAATCAGGCCGTCCCTTATGCTAGTGTTGCCATTTACCAGGTAAAGGATTCCACCTTATTGACCGGAGTAATGAGCGCGTCAGACGGAAGTTTTGCAATTGAAAAATTGCCTTATGGTAAGTTTTACGCCGTAGTTACTTTTGTGGGCTATAAACCTCATCGGATTAATGATATATCGCTGACGCCTAACAATAAAATTGTAGCCCTTGGAACAATAAAGGTGAATATAACAACTACTACTATTGGTGAAGTGACAGTTGTTGGAAAGGTCCCACCAGTATCCTATCAGCTTGACAGAAAAGTTGTAAATATTGCACAAAATATCACTGCTTTGGGAGGTACATTGGCCGATGCACTTCAGAATGCCCCATCCATTCAGACAGATGTAGAAGGAAATATTACTGTCCGTGGCAGTTCAAACTTTACTGTTCTTGTTGATGGAAGACCTTCACCGGTTGGCGGTAGTGAAGCATTACAGCAAATGCCGGCAAGTCTTGTTGAGAACGTTGAGATCATAACGAATCCTTCGGCAAAATATGAAGCGGAAGGAAGTGCCGGTATTATCAACATTGTAATGAAAAAACAAAAAGTACAAGGTACTAGCGGATTGATTAACATCACTGCCGGCACTGGGAATAAATACAGTTCAAATATCAGTCTGAACTATAAACTATCGAAATTTAATTTCACACTTGGCGGTGATTTTTCAGACAACCAATCTAAAGTAAAGAACTATACCAGTACAATGGATACGCTGGGCCAGCAATTTATAAAAAATCATATTATGAACGGTTCCGGTAATTTTCACCGCCAGGGAAGGGGAATCAACGCCGAAATTGATTACAATATTGACGATAAGAATGCAATAACATTGACGGGTAGTTTGGGGAGAAGAAATTTTAGCAGACCGTTAACTTCAGACAATCACGATGTGTATAATAATCTCCTGAATCCACCCTCATCCAACATCTACTATACAAATAGCGTTGATCCAGAGATGGAAAGGAGTTATAAAACGCTTAACCTCGATTACGAGTTAAAACTGGATGATAAGGGTCAAAAACTTTCGGCAGCTGCTTATTATTCAGCAGGTCCGACTGACAATGTAAATCTGTTGAGGCAAGATACGACCAATGCAAACTGGGTATCGTTGGGTAAAACGCAACTATTGCAACAAACGGCACAAAACAGTAACGGAACCGAAGTGCGCATAAAGGCAGATTATGAGTTGCCAATTGGGAAAAAAGGCAAGTTTGAAGCTGGTTACCAGGGAAAATATTCGAACAATGATGGAGCTTATCATTTACAAAACTATAATGGAAGTTCATGGATTGAAGATGTCTCAAAGGAAGATATCCTAAACTTTAAAGATCAGATCCAGGCTGGCTATGTTACTATTTCCAATTCGACGCCGCTGCTGGATTATCAGCTTGGTTTGCGTTCTGAATATGAAAACAGGGTGATCAATCAGGAAACTCAGAATAAGGAATACAAGCTCGATCGGATTGATTTCTTTCCAACTATTCATCTAACCAAACAATTACCCTGGGATCTTCAGTTACAAACCAGTTATACGCGACGTATCAATCGGCCGCAGATGTCAAATCTTGATCCTTTTGTTGTCTATCTTGATCCGCAAACAATCAGGATGGGTAATGCAGGATTGCTGCCCGAATTTGCAAATTCCTATGAGTTAAACCTTGAGAAAAAACTAAAAGGTAATTCTTTTATATCTATTGAAGGATTCCTGAGGCAAACGTCCAATTTGTTTCAGCAAATCAGCACTTTCAATCCGGCAACACAAATTACTACCAATACATTTGCAAATATTGATCATGACAGGTCCATGGGAACCGAGTTAATGATGTATATCGAACCTGTCAAATGGTTTAACCTGAATACATCTTTCAATATCTTTAATTATCACATGTTTGGAACCCCGATTCCCACTGTTGCCAACAGCACCAACACCTGGAATATCCATGTTAATCCTACCTTTCATTTGGATAAGAAAACATCGATCCAGTTAAGTTATATCTATAATGCGCCAACAATTACTGCACAAGGTACCCGGTCGGGTAGTTATTCCTCGACACTTGCAATCAAACATAGTATACTTAAAGACAAGGGGAGCCTCACTTTACAGGCTCGTGATTTGATTGGACATACGAATTACATCTCGACTGCCGAAAGTGCACATCAATACAAATACAGCAGTTTTCAGCGTGAATCGCAGGTGTTTATGCTAACGTTTAACTATCATATCAATAACTACAAGGTAAAGCAGAAAAACAAACAAAATCAGGACGATTCGAACAACAACGAACAGGATATGGAACAACAGGGATTTTAACCTTATTGTTTGATCGGCTGATTATTATAGTGTTAATTCAAATTAAATGAACAGAAGACTATGAAAAATATCAACTTTCATCCGCTTTTTCTCAAAATCCTATACCTGATCACCTTTTTTATGCTGTTTGCATTTATCGTATTTACGCCGTCTTTAATCAACGGTCCGGCACGCATCACAGAAAAATTGGTTTTCCGGGAAGATACTATCGAAGGATCGTTGCTTTGTGTTTTGTTTCTTCTAAGTATTTTGATACTAAATTTATATAAAGGTGAAGTTTACAAGCATAAGGAACAAATCAAAAAAGCGAACAAGGACAAAATGGCAATTGCAGACAGGCTTCACTCTTCCGATCAGTATATTGGAATGTTGAATGTCCAGATTAATGAAATAAAGTCAATTTTTAATAGTATCAGCAAATACCCCGAAACAAAGGCTGAATTAAAGGAAACGTATCGATTTTTTGGAAAGCGGATTCTTGGAATAGTAAATTCAAATTGGGTCTTAATCAGAATAATAAACTGTGATTCCCAGCGGACTATTGGGGAGCATTTTGAAATAAGACATAGTTATTCTGCTGATTATCCGCATATAAGTAACAGGATGATCATTGAAGATAAAACTATTCCATTATTTACTTCAGTTATTTCTAATCCTGAAAATTTAAATATTCTCGTCTTTTGCATTATGCCGGTTGACAAGATCAATAAGGACCAGCGTATTTTTATTCAAGCGATTATAAATGAGATTACAAAGATGTTTGTGATTTTACAATCATCCCTATACAAAAATGAGAAATTATTATCCGTTGAAGATAACGCTAATAAATGACGAAATAAGAGAGGAGGGAAATCGTATGAAATGGGAATTCATTTTACACCTGATAACTCAGTAATTGGTTAGTGGCGTGCACTTTCGTATAAAAAATACATATTTAAACAAGGATTCTAATCCAGCCGTTTCAGAATCGTTTTATTCGGTAATGGGAATAAACCCGGAATTAAAAATTAAAAAGAAATATTTAAATAATTTAAAATGGAAAATCATGAAAAATTTAATTTTGTTAATCGTAGCAATATTTGCTATTACTACATTAGTTAGTGCTCAGGTAGATCCGTCAGCAATTAAAAAGGATATAAAAAGTATAAACAAGGAGGAGTCTGCTCTAAAAAAAGAAAAAAAGGTTGAAAGAAAGGAATTGAGGAAGTTGATTGGGGCTGAAGTTAGTATACAGGCTAAACAACAATTTCTGATCGACTTTCCTAATGCGACCAATGCAATATGGAAAAGAGCAAATGTTTTTGATGAGGTTTCTTATACCAATAATGGAAAAACCTGGAAATCCTTTTATGATAATGAGGCAAAACTGGTAGGTACAACCTCTATTATAACATTTGCTGAATTGCCAGCCAAAGGCCAGAAAAATATCAAAGAAAAATACAAAGACTATAGTATTGGGACTGTTGTTTTCTTTGATGATAATGAGTTTAATGAAACAGATATGTTATTGTATGGATTACAATTTGACGATGAAGACAGCTATTTTGTTGAATTAACAAAGAATTCTAAGAAAATGGTGGTTCAGGTAAAGAAAAATGGTGAAGTTATTTTCTTTAAGGACCTTTCATAATAGAAGCTCGTACAAATATTATAATCTTTCGATGGCTTTGTCCTTGAGAGGCTTTTCTTTAAAATGACAAAACCCGCTGAAATTCAGTGGGTTTTGTCATTTTTTGGTGCCCAGAACAAGGGCACTAATTATTTTATGTGTGTTTATAGTGGTTAATTATAGTGCTGATATTTAGACGCTTTATAGAATTTTCCCAAGAGCTTTTTTTGTTGTTTTCGACTGTTTTTTACCAGATTCTTTCCCTATTTCTTTCCCTACTTTTTTTTATCTTTGTAAATACACTCCTAAAGTCATGCCAAGTATAAAGTTTTACATCGACAAAAACAAGAAGGATAAGTTAGGTTTTGTTGCCATTAAAGCTAATATTGCGCACAATGGAAAAAACCACTGGAAAACTTTTGAGAAGGTAAAACCAAGGTACTGGAATTCTAAAAAACAATTGGTAACAGCAAACCGGGAAGGAGAACCGGAAAACCGCCATGCAGCTATTAATTCCGATTTGAATGATTACCGGGCAAAAGCAAATTCGTTTTTTAGTTACTGCCTTCTTAATGATTTACCATTAACGGAAAAACGTATAGCTGATTTTTTTGCCGGGAAGGAATTCAAAAAGAAATCGAATTACAATTTCGATAAAGCATTTAAGGAATTTCTCGACGTTACAAAAGCGACCAAAACACTCGCAACATGGAAAAACCGCAATACTGTATTTCAATTTTTTACAAAGTTTCAGGCATTTACAGACACCCAATTATCCCTGCATGACATCGACTCGGACTTCTTTGATCGTCTGACAGATTACGCTTATAACAATCGTAAAACAAGGACCAACTACTTTGCCAAAATTGTTGCTGTATTAAAAACTTTCCTGAATTGGGCGGCAGAAAGGGATTACTATACAGGGACTAAGCACCGTAAATTTCGTGCTCCTGAAAAAAATATCGATGTTGTATTCCTAACCTTGGAAGAGTTCCAAAAGCTTAGTTCGAAAACTTACAAGAATCCGAAATTGGATCGTGTGAGAGATATATATTGCTTTGGTTGTTTAACCGGATTGCGGTTCTCTGACCTGATGCAATTAAGGCAAGAACATTTAAAAAACGGTTATATTGAAAAAATAATCCAGAAGCTAAAAGAACCGGTAAGGATTCCAATTTTGCCACAGGCGCAGATGATCATAGACAAATACAAACATCCGGTAAATGTTCTTCCGCATATCTCAAACCAGAAGTTTAACAAATATATAAAGAAATGCTGTAAGAAGGCAAAAATTAAATCGCCAACCGTTGTGACTAATTTCATTGGGACTACCTCTCAGGAGGTGACTAAGCCCAAATGCAAGCTCATTACCGCTCATACATCCCGGAAGACATTTATCACGCTTTCGTTTTTTCTTGGGATGGACGTAAAAGTGATTAAGTCGATAACCGGACACACCCAGGATAAAACCTTTGATAAATACCTGAAGATTGCCGATGAAATGAAAGAAACCGAGATTAATAAAGCCTGGGGCAAGCTTCCACCAATAATTCCACCAGAAATTCCGACTAAAAAACCGGCTAAAAAAAAGAAGGAAACGGTAAAAGAAAAGGGTAAGGAAGATGTTGAAATTTCATCTGAAAATCTAAAATTACAACACAATTAAAATCTAAAATTACGAAGCATAACTGATTTTCTCCTGGTTAAGCATAAGGTTGCAGATTGCCAAAATATCCATTGGTATTTTCCTTGACATTATCATACATCTCATCTAAATCATTTTGATCCAAAACACCTTGCATGACAAAGGCCTTAAACTTTCTTTTTTCTTGACTCTTAAAATAGTCAAGATTTTCTTTTAATTTTTTCTTTTCATCTTCGTCGCCTGCATTCTCAATCTTCTCAATTAGCTCAGCATACTTATGATAATAGTATAAATAGACCTCAGCGATAAGAACAGCTTTTGTATATCGGGACTGAGTCGTGATGGTTTTAATTAACAAGTCCTTTTCTTCAATGCGATCCTGTAGTTCTTTAATCTTTCCCTTTAGCTCTTCGATTTCATCTGTTTGAATATCCAGATTCTTATTGTCCGCGTTGATTTCAAACAATTCATTAAAATTTTCGCCCAGCGCTTTGGCAATTCCTTTGGCAATATTTAATGAGATATTTTCAGTTATCCCGCTTTCAACTTTAGCATAGGCAGCCTGGGAAATCCCGATCACTGCGGCGACCTGGGCCTGACTCAAATTCTTCTGATTCCGGTATTGCTTAATTTTTTCCAGTATTTCAATATTGGATATTTTTTCCTGTGTAGTCATGGTGATTTTCTTTTATTCTTTTGCGCATCAAAGATACAACATATCGACTAAATACGTACGCAAAAGTTATCAACAACAAATTGTTGATAACTTTTTTATTCGATTAGTTGTTTTTATATAATAATTGTTGTATGTTTGCGTCGTAAAATTATAACTTAAGTATCATGAATAACCCAAATGTCATCATCGCAACTGATCGGCAAACACTGATTGAGGTGTTTAATGAGATTCTCTTCAACAAACAGGGAGAAAAAGCCCTGCCAGAATTTGAGAAGGACAAAATTTCGAAACTGCAAGCTGCCAAACTTGCCGGCATCACGATCCCAACGCTGAACAAGCTTACAAAAAAAGGAAAATTCCGGCAGTATAACCTTGGGAGGCGAAAATACTTTTTGAGGAGCGAAATGATAGAAGCGCTCAGAAACCACTGACAGTGCAATTTTAAGCCAAATTCCCGATTTACAATCCTGATCAGTACCTGATTCGGATTTAAAAGTGTGCAAAATTTTATGTGTAAAATATAGTTTAATAATTAAATAACAACTAGTTATGAGCACTAAATTAGAAAATTCCCTAACGTTTAAAGGGACAACGATTGTTTTATTGGAAGAAAATGGCACCTGGTGGATAGCCATAAAGCCTATCTGTGAGGCACTTGGCATCAATTACGACCG
>JANYLE010000398.1 GCA_025363795.1 Mariniphaga sp.
GAAGGATTGGAGGCTTGCGATGGCCAGGCCAAATTTCATGAAGATATTTGGGAACGACCGAATGGTGGTGGCGGCCGGACACGCGTGATTGATAACGGTGCCGTTTTTGAAAAGGGAGCTGTTAACATTTCTGCAGTACACGGGAAATTACCTGAGACGATGCAGAAATTATTCAGTGTCGATGAAGATGATTTTTTTGCATGTGGATTGAGCCTGGTGATTCATCCGAAAAGCCCAATGGTGCCAACTGTTCATGCTAATTTACGCTATTTCGAAATGTATGATAAGAATGGAATCGTAATCGGTCAATGGTTTGGCGGTGGACAAGATTTAACGCCGTGTTATTTATTTGAAGAAGACGCAGTTCATTTTCATCAAACCTGTAAAATGGCATGCGACAAGCACAGTCCTGAGTTTTATAACAAGTTTAAGAAACAATGTGACGACTACTTTTGGAATACGCATCGCAACGAAGCACGGGGAATAGGCGGATTATTTTTCGATTATTGCAAAGTGACTGAAGAGATGAGTATGGAAGATTGGTTTAGTTTCATCTGCGAAATTGGGAATAGTTTTCTTGAGGCTTACGTTCCGATTGTCGAAAAGAGAAAAGGGTTGCCCTATACCATTGCCAGCAGAAACTGGCAGGAAATACGTCGGGGGCGTTATGTCGAATTCAATTTAGTGTATGATAAAGGGACGCTGTTCGGATTAAAAACAAATGGACGGATAGAAAGTATACTGGTCAGCTTACCACCGCGTGTGCAATGGGTGTATGATCATCATCCGGACTCAGGTAGTGAAGAAGAGAAATTATTGAGGGTCTTGAAAAATCCGCGGGATTGGATTCTATAATTTTAGCATATTCGGATATACGGCCGTTGTTTAATGAAGTCATTACCAGCAACGGCTTCTATTTTGACGAAAAAAAAGGGGGCAACTAATTACCCCCTCTCATTTTTTAAAATTATACCTTTAGAATCTAAAACCAATTTTTACAGTAGGTAGTGCAAGGAATGAGATTGTGTGATTGTCAGATTTTAACGGTTTCATTCCTTCCACCGGTAGAATACTGTTGACTGTGTACATGTAACTGACACCACGCATCTCAAAACCAAAAACTATTCCACTTTCAGTATAAAATTCTGCACCGAATACACCGGATAAACCGATGCCGTAAAGTTCACCATAACGTGTAGTTCCGGGATCTGCTGTCGAATTTAATAATGTTCCCGTATCGATATCACTCACATTAAAACCGGATAAACGACCATACAGGAGGTTAACAACGGGAGAGGCATACCAGTAAAGATGTCTGTTATTGGTGGCAAAATATCTGTCGACACCTAAATTGGCGATTACCAGGGCTGAAGCACTTCCGGAAATTGAACGATAAGCTGGTATCGTAGCGATTGGTGAACTGGCAGAAACACCTGGGACAGCGTCACGTGCGGGAGTAGCATCTAACATGGAAGATCCGTTGAACCGAATTGCCCATTTGTCCGTAAGGAACCATTTCCCTTCAATTCCTATCATATTGACCAATGAATTATTGGTTGGGATGTTCAGTGATTGAGGAGAACTGATGCTATAGTAACTCTGATTCGCAGATGGTAATGTTAGTGACCAATTGTAACTATCGGAGTTCCCCAGGAGAAGAGATGCCGTAACGGTCCCTCTCTTCGGTCCGATTACGTTTTCCTCCTGTTGAGCCCAGACGGAGCCAAACCAGATTAAAATAACGAATATTAATAGTATTCTTTTCATTCGAATTAGGATTTATGATTTAAAAAATCGGTTGAATACAGGGGTGGGAAAGCCTACCCCTGTATTGAAAATATACCCTAACCCCTTATGCAAGTGCCAGTCTGATTTTTTCCAGCCACATATCAAGAACACTCTTCCTTTGTGCAAGAATTGAGGTCTGTGCAGCAATCTGAAGATTTAAATCGGCAATTTGAATTGACAGATAAGCGACGTCTTGCTGATTAAAAGGTAAGTTCTGTGTGTATGAAGTGATAGCATCAGCGAGTGCAGTTTTGGCAGCAGCGAGTGCTTTAGTCGCATCCATAACAGCTGGATCGGGATTCGTTACTACTAATTTTGCAGCAGCAAGGAGTTGTTTTGTTCCTAAATTAGCAGGGTCGGTATTATCCTCTACAAGTATTGCAGCTGCTATTTGAGTGTCAAAGTCAAGTGTTTTAGGATCCACAGCTATAGCATTTGTTAACCATGTATTAAATGCTGTGTAGCCTGCAATTCTTGCATCAGAAGCGGCCTTCCTTGCATCTATTGCAGCCAAAGCATCAACTAATACCGACATTTTATCAGTTTGTACCTTTAAGGCAGCTAAGGTTGCTGTTTTTGCTGTAGTTGCTGCTGTTACAGCTGCAGCTGCAGTAGTATAAGCGGTTTTAGATGTTGCTAAAGCAGAATTCGCGGTTGCTAAAGCTGTTTTTGCGGTTGCTAAAGCTGTTTTTGATGTAGTTAGAATGCTAAAGACATTACTTGCAGCTGCAATTGCTGCAGTATATTCAGTTTGATCCTGTGCTGAATTCCAAACTCCGGCAGTTTGGTCTAAAAATTCAGTCGCAGCAGCAATTGAATATGAAACAGTATTTACAAGGACACCCATATTATAATGGCTCCATGAATGAGTTGTATAATATGCCGTTGATTTGGCAGTTGTGTCTGCGATATCTGCAGTTACGACTAATTGGGCAGCAATTACGGCATTTGTTTTCGTTAATGTATCAGCTGCTGCGACGCCTTTAGCAGTAATTGCAGCTGCTAAAGTATTTGTAGCTGCTACCGTGTCACTAACAGCCTTGACTATTGCCAATTGAAAATCAGCATCATTTATCTCAGCCTGTTTTGTGAGACGTTCTGAAATAATGCCTGCATTCACTACCTTTTCTGCATCCAGTTTAACCTGGTTTGCAGCTTTGATCGTGGCAAGCGGAGTACCTGCTTTTGCTTGTTTAAGGGATGCTATTATTGCTAAGGCAGCGTCATCATTGGCTTGCGCGGTTGTAACATCAGCATTTGCGTTTGCCAGTTCAGTTGTCTTTGTTGCAACTGCTTTTCTTGCTACCTGAACCATCGTTGAATCAGCTATGTCCTTATTCATACCATCGAGCAATTGTTGATCTTCAATTACCATATTCTTCAATCCATTTATTGTCGATTGAACGCCTAAATATGCGGAATAAGAACTACTGTAGCTATTTGCAAGACTGGTAAGATTAGACTCTTTAAGCTGAGCCATTAACAAATCATTTTGTAGTTGGGCTGCAGCAATAGCCCTGAGGTTTGCCAGCTTAGCTTGGTCGAGATTCTGTTGTGCAGCTAAAAGTGCTGCCTCTGCATTTAGTTTTTGAGTTGCAAGTTGTGAATCTAAATTTGCTTTTGATAAAGCTAAACTTGCTAAATAATTTGCGGAGTTTGCATTCTCTTCAGCTAGTGCATTGGTTGCAGCTGCTTTGTCCACGGCATTTTGGGCTGCAGCGAGATCTTCATTTAGTGCATTCAGTGCTGCAGCATGCCTATTCTGCTCTGTGATTGCAGCAGTCTGGGCAGTTACTGATGCCGCCTGGGCATTTTCATAAGCGGCCTGAGCCGTTTCATTGGCAGCAAGAGCCTGCTGATAAGCTGCCTGAGCCGTAGCAAGTGCTGCTTGGGCTGTTGCTATTGTTGTAGCTGCGCCAGCTTGGGCCGTGAGTAGTGATGCCTGTCCCATCCGAACGGCTTTTACCCCTTCAGATTCAGTGTTCTTAATGCAGCTTGTAGCTAATATCACTACCGCTGCTAAAATTAAAGGAAAAAAACTTTTTTTCATTTTACGAATTTTTTAAATTAATTAAATTGAAGCAAAAAAGTGATTTCGTTATGATTTTGTATCTACAAAGTTGGAGTAATTGCGAAAGTGAAAAAAACCCGAATTATAGCTATTGAGATATTTGGTCAAATAGTGGAATAAATTGTTGTAATTGTAGGATATGCAGTAAATAATAGCTATTAATCGTCTTTTTTGACCGTTTTTACCCGCTAAATGAATTAAGATGTTCGTTTATTTTTTTACCTTGAAAAGCACGTATTTTATTTTTAACCATTTGGAAGAATGATGCATAGATATAATGTTTGACCTTACTCATTATTTTAATTTCTACGCCATCCAGGTCCTTCTTTGAAAGTAGAGAATGGAAAAACCTCTTATTTTCAAGTCTAAATTTTAATTTGCGACGGCTTGATAATTTTCCGGAATGTTTTGCAATCTCATGCCTGTATATGAAGTAAATAAGTACATAATCAAGTGTTCCGAAAACTATTGAAAGAATATTCTCTTTCATCACTTCGAGGTGGGTTTAGTATTTGGTTTTAAAACAATTCAAATAATGTTTTTAAATGACCTAAATATTTACGAAACAGTAAATTATAAAGTTTCGAATATGTTTCTCAAATAATGGAGATGGGTTCTCGAAGCAACCAATTTAATCCTGTTGAAAGGCGGGATTAACAGGCAATCTCTGGTTTTATATTCTATTGATGCCAGATAATTAAGATTTAATATTGTTGATTGATTAACCTGTATAAACTTTCGCTTTCCCATTATTTCAATGATCTCTTTGGCATTTGTTCCTGTCCGGAGTCTTAACTCACTCATATCGGTCATCAGAACTTTCCATGCTGGTTTATCAAAAGCTAACTCTTTTGAGTATTTGAACAGCAGAATATTGTTTTTATCCATAAATCTGAGCCCTATGGGGGTTGGAAGGGAAATGATCTCATATGCCAAATGATAGGATGGAGGTGCATCCAGCGAAATCTCGTTTTTTCGGTTGTTTTTATATCTTTCTATAACTAATTTAAGTTCATCATGTTTAACTGGTTTTAGTATGTAATCAAATGCGGATTCTCTTAATCCTTGTATCAAATATTTGTCGTATGCGGTATAGAAGACTACGCTAAACATTTGTTCTCTTACTTTGCGAATTTCTTCGAGGAGCTCGAAACCAGATTTTACTGGCATTTCAATGTCCATAAAAACAAGATCCAGATTCTCTCTTAACAGCATATTCCTGGCCTGGTGATATTTGGAAGCACATCCCTGAATCTCAATCTCAGGAAAAAATCCAAGATGTTCTTTTAACTCAAAAATGAAATCCTCGTCATCATCAATTATAGCTGTGTGAATTTTATCAGATCTAATCATTCTTGCTCATGTTATTTACATTATAAAAGGTCACTACCATGTTAGTATTCTCTTCTTATTACAGACAGGAAAAGACTATAGATCTGTCGTAAATTATAATTTACAAACTATTATTTTGAAATGATTATATGGCTGTTTGAATTGCATATCAGACTTGTAAGTATAGTTAATTGATTCCGGAAATTGAGATTCGCATCTTTAGTTGTGCGAAATTGGAATTAAAAAGGGAAGTTCTAAATATGGAAAACTATTGTATTCCGAAATTCGGGAGAATTACAGAATAGAGTGTCACCTTTGAAGGAAATACGGTAATTTTTTTTAATATCAAGTTTATGACCTCGTGAATATAGTTTAACCAGTCATTAATGCAACTTTCAAAAGAAATCGAATTTTTCTTTTATTTCGGATAGTTGGGTGCGTGAAGCAATAAGATGAATGTTTTTAAATGGCGGAACAAGCATGCATTGACGTGTTTTATATTCAACCAATCCTAAATAGTTAATATTGATTATAGTAGATTGATTGATCTGGGCGAATTCATCATCTCCCATAAATTCCAGGATCTCTTTTGCCGTAGTGCCTATTCGCAGTTTAACCTGACTATTATCTGTCAGCAAGGCTTTCCAACAAGGTTTATCATGGAGTGATTCTTTTATACACTGAAATAATATAATGGCATTTTTACTCATGAATTTTAATCCGGTGTTGGTAGGAAGTGATATAATATCATTAAAATGAGAAAGCAATGGATTGCACGCAAGGTGCAACGTATTACTTATTTTTCCTTTTGCTAATTTATATCTTTCGATGGAGCTCCTCAGTTCTTGGGGATTTATAGGTTTCAGGATATAATCAAAAGCAGATTCCCGCAGGGCGCTTAGCAAATATTTATCAAATGCGGTGTAAAAAATAACACTGAAATTTGATTTTTGTGTTTTGCGTGCTTCTGCAAGCAGTTCGAACCCATTTTTGCCTGGCATCTCAATATCTAAAAAAACGAGATCCGGAGTAGTTTTGGTTAATAGATTAATCGCTTTGGAATATTGAGTGGCAAATCCTTGTAATTCAATTTCAGGAAAAAAAGATAGGTGTTCCTTAAGAGAATCAAGGTAAACTTTATTATCATCGATAATTACAGTTTTGATCATTTCGCAGGCTGTCATAGTAAATTAACTAAATGATAAACGAATAAATTGAGGGAATGGAAATTTCAACAACTGTTCCTCTTCCAGACGAGGAGGAGTTGTCCTTATTGCTGATTGATAATTCAATCTTCTGAGTGTTCTTCGTGTTTAATAAATTAATCATCTGTAGAAGAACCTTTAGACCTGTTCCGGTTCCTACGGTACGGTTAAAGGAAGAATTTATTCCTAATCCATTATCTTCTACCGTGATTCGTTGTCCACCATCGTAGTTTTCTATATTGATCCGTAGTAATTTATTGCCGGAGAGAGGTATCAATCCATGTTTAATTGCGTTCTCAACAGGGATTTGAATAATCATGGCAGGAATTAACTGATTTAAGTTGGTCGCATCCGGAATATTATATTCAACCGTAATTGGTGTTGGAATTCGCCATTTTTGTAATTCAAGATACCCTTTGACCACTTCAAGTTCTTCCTTTAATGGAATAGCTGTTTGTTCAATATTCTCAATAGACCTGCGTAACAACATCGATAATGTTCCCAGATTTTTTCTAATGATTTCAGGATGTTCAGTTTCATCTATGATGCCACTCAGAACGTTGAAAAAAAAATGCGGTGACATGCGGTTTCGGATGTTCTGCATTTTTAAAACCAAAATGTTATTCAAAAGTTTTTGATGGGTTTTTAGTCCTTGCTTTCTGATGCTTAAGAGCAGGAATCCTGATCCGGCCAGGATTATAACAGAAAGGACAATCAAATTGAGAATAATGAATCTTAATTTTTTATTTTCATTATTTATTGGTTCATCCTGATTGCTTATTTTCCCATCTTGATATTTAATTCTATCCGATTCGGTATTGATTTTTATCCTTTGATTTTCGGTGTTAAGTTGTCTTAATGATTGTATGGCGCGCTCGTAATAAAATTTAGCGGAATTAGGTTTTGAACCAATAATAGTTTCTGCCATTTTAACTAAATCATTGATCTGTTTGGTGTCAGTTGCGATAAGTGAGTGTATTTTTTCGTTTTTAGCAGTTGCATTAACCGATTGGATTAGCAGAAAGAGGAGGATTAAGATATGGAAAACAGTGCTTGTTTTTTGATTGCTATTATTTGATATCGATTTTGTAGGTTTAAAGAAGATACAGGAAGAAATAAATTTCATCCTCAATGAGCCTGCCAGCGTGAGTTTTTTGGTTGTTTTTATCATTAAAATAGCTTTTAATGATTCATAGTTTTAAAATTAAGCAATTTTATTTATTATAGGAAGTGATTGATAGCTGTTTTCCCTTATTTTAATTGAATATTTGGTACGCGATATGAAATTTCCAACGAGTGTAGTCTTTTTTGTATAACTGTAATGGCACTTTATTTTATGGGAAAATATTGTTAGATTGCTGATATTCCTGTGATTGGAGAAAACAGAAGAACTTATATAAACGAAAAAGGAAGTGGATAATGTATTTAGTATTCGCTAATTTTTATATAAAAATATCTATGGTTTTTATTATAGCTAATTGAGTAGGTCACCTTAAGTATAGAAAAATTAGCTCGTCTTAACTTTAATATACCATGTTGCTGCTGGCGATAGCTGAAATCTCATTTGTGAATTGCTTTCAAATTGAATTTGTGATCGCGGATAAACAATTAAGCGGATGAACAACTGCTTGGCAATATGTTAACTCAGAGAACGAAGCCTGACGGTCTCTATTTCGGCCGCCAGGCTTCCCGGAAAAATGGTAATCGGGTGACTTTTTAAAGGATGAAATTTTGTTCTTTAGTAACAATCATTATCGGATTATAGCCACCCGGTCACTTACCACGGCTTTTATTTCACATCTTTCCCCTTATTGCTGTCAGGTTCCTGCTCAGCAGGACGCGTATTAAGCAGTGTATTGTACTGTTTGATCAACGCGTTAAGCTCATTAATTAATTTCTCGTATTCAGCACTGGGATGGAGAACTGAGTTGGCATCAATAAATTTCCGTAACTCGTAATAGGAGGTCATGGTTTCTTCCCGTTTTACTTTGAGGGTATCTGGATTGGCAGCGCCATATTCCTGCGTCCTTTCAATGTATTTTTGATCGAATAATTGGTTCGCGGTTACCAATTCTTCTACCCAGTTACCAAGCCTAAGCTTAACGATCGCAGCCGCAAGTTCGGGTTTGGCTTCCCAGTCTCCCACGATTGCATTAATTGTGGCTGATTCGGCCTGCGTATTTAACCGGGCCACCCCCACGCCGTAAAGACTTAAATTGGCTTTCAGCAGATTTGCTGCCTTGGAAGTGGTAGCTTCGAAATGGGAACAGTAACCTTCAATCACAGTTGTCAGTCCGTTGATGGCTCTGTCGCGGCGTTCGTCCAGCAGTACAAGCTCCTGGGTGATCGGACTGACACGTTCAAGTTTAAATAGCCGCGACATTTCGTCCAGTATTAGTTTAAAGGCCAGTTGCTGCGGTTCGACATTCAGTGCAACAGCATCGTTCGCGACGACTAAACCGGAGAAAGTGGCTCCAAATTGCAGAAATTCTGCGTTGCGAAGTTTTGATAAATCGATTGAATCAATCATACGAATTAAATTAAAATGTAAATAATAAAGAAACTATCACATAAATCGAAATCATATTTTAATCTGTTTTGGTCACCGGGGCTTCCGAAACTAATTTACAGGAGTGTTTGACGCCGTCGGATTTCCCGAAACCTTCTAACAGCACTGTTTGGAGCTTTCGGATGTTCCCGAAACCATTTTACAGCACTGTTTGGAGGTTTCGGGTATTTTGAAAACTATAATTATTTTGGTCGTACAATTTGAAGCAAATCACAATATGGATTATTCCGCTGTGGAAACATTTAAGTCATCCTCGTCTTACAATACGGTTTTTTTTTCGGCATAAAACGGCCAATTCCCAGCCAGGAGGCATAAGAGCACTAAAGCAGAACAGTTCGTTCTGCGTGTCAAACAATCCTTGTTGTAGGGGTGTTCATGATTGTATTGTGGTATTAGGTTAAGTAATCAAAGACAAAAAATCCACTTACTTTTTAAGGGTCTCTAAAATTATAAAAATTATTTTTTATTTGTCAACTAAATAATGGGAAATATATGTTGGACTATTGAAATATTTAGCGAGAGACGGAGAAATCCTAATGGAACGTCTTTTTTCCGGATTAGCGACCTATGGGAGAGGTGCTCACGGAATAACTGAAATCAGGAATTCTGACAAATGATTTGAATCTGATGACGGATTTGCGATATGAAACAGGATTCAATTCCAGATAAGATTTGGCTATAGCCGGGTAGGGTCAAAAAAAAAACGGGAACCTTTCGATATCCCGTTTCTGTATAAATTATAGAAAATCGTAGCGACACACGGTCGTGCGTCTTTACGCTGTTTTGTTCTTAATATTCCCAGAGATCCTGCTCGTAATTAAAGATCGAGTTTTTAATTCTGTCCGATTCTTTCGCCGCATATTCGCCTGTGGCATATTGCTCAATCGAGCGGTTGTTATAGGTGTTTTCTTCTTTTACAATATAACCGTCAAAACGACGGGTAAGAAATACATCATCAAAACTTAAACTGCGTGCGCCGTTAAATTCGTTGAGGCATTCATTTCGGGCGAGAAGTGGACGAATTTCAGGATAGTAAACCCAGAAGAGTCTTTTGCGGACAAATGCCGTATCGCTCTCCTGTTTTTTGTAAACCCTGATCGGACAAATTCCGAGAATTCGTACCTGAAGCGTCGATTTCTGTTTGTCGAAATACCACACTTCTTTAACCTCCAACTGTTTGACCTGGTAGATCGGCATATCGGCAGAAATGACAGAATCACGAACGTCTCCCGTATTGATATCGGTCACTTTAATGGCTTTGACAGAATCACCAAACTGCTGTTTCACTTGGTTAAAGTCGATGGGGAGTTTGAATTCGTCATCGGCATACTGAGCGTCAAAAGCCGTGATTGTTTTACCTTCAACACCTTTTAAAAGGATATTGATCAGGTTCGAACGGCCCTGTATTTCGCGCGTCGGATAATAGAAATGTTGGTTCGCTTTTTCGCGAAGATCAACAAGGCGCCAGACTGTCCTTGACCAGACGGCGTCAGATTCCCTCACCATCGGTAGCGGAGCAGGCTTGCGATCTATGGTTGTCCGTTTGACATATGCCGCATTGATAATCGGTTGCGCATTCAGCAGATTTGCCGAAGTTGCTCCAATCAGAACTGACGTAAAAACCAATAATAATTTCTTCATCGCTAGTTAATTTTAAAGCTTATTGGAGGTAAATTACGGGTTGTACCGTCATCACCCTTAACAACTATGCTTTCAATATATAATCTACTTCCCGGATTTAGCCCTTTCATAAGCGTTATCTGATCCGGAGAGAACCTATTCCCTTTCGTGGTCTTGTCAACGATAAAGCCTCCTTTAGATGTTGATACGACAAACGAAGTAACTGTGAAGTTCATCTCAAAATCAAAATCCGGAATTTTTGCCAATACCCCTTGTTGGGCCATTAATTCGTTACGGGTAATCACACCGTCGGTTTTTCCGGCTACAGAGGCAACCGGATCCGGAACTTTTTTGACACGGAATTCCATGCTTCCGATCGGTTTAAGTGCATTGTCAATTAGGGCACTTACCGAAATAATCGATTTAACACCAACTTTATCGGGCCTTACGATAAAGCCATTAGTCCCGGATTGAATAGAACCGTTTGTGATAGCTACTTTTACGTTGCTGGGTGGTATTCCGGGCACCGAAATTGAAACGGGATTATCGAGACCTGCATAGAAAACATTCATCTTGGTTGGTGAAACCGTCATGGATGGCCTTGCAACCTCATATTCGTGTTTGAATGGGTAAGGAACAATTATCCCTTCCGGAGTCTTGTAATTGATGTGTCCGCTGTATTCAATTTTTCCTTCTCTTGTTGCTCCGACCTTGTATTCACCCAACGAATTTAATGTTGAACCACCTACAACAATTTCGGGAGAGACTGTCGTATCAACGGCAGACAGGATTATCTTCGCTTCATAAGTACCACCCATAAGTACAAAGTCAGATTTGGAAATAACATGAGCCTGTAACTTGTTAAACTTGAATGATGAAGCGTCTATTTTAGCATAGAGATTGTTGATTACGTCCGACTCTGCATTGCGCACATCACTTTGCATTTTTGACATCAGCGTAATAACTGCAATCAACGGATACCCCTCGAATCTGCTCTCTTCCCACGAAGGTGAATTTCCTTCTTTAGGTGGCGGAGCTGAAGTGTCCAGCGTATGTTTGATTGAGGTAATTAACTCGGTATTGGAGGTGTCGATTAGTGAGAGTAAAGAGTTGCGATAGGAATCAATAGCTTTTTTTAAAACAGCTCCTTTTTTTTGTGTGAGCATTACCAAAGCCGTAACATGAAGATCCTGCTGACTAACGATTTCATTGATGTTTCCTTTCGGACCATCAGCTGTTTTTACAATTAGTTCCTTCAGCGAGAGAATATAATTGTATAGTGAATCAGAACTGGCTTTTACTTTTAGTACTGTTTCGTTAAGTGCTCCGGCTTTTTTCTCATTTTCTTTTGCGGCAGCAGCAAAGTCGCTATAGACGCGTTGGTTTTTCGACGTGAAATTTTCAATGGTTTGCATGAAACTATGATCGACCATTACAAAAGCATCCAATACCGATTTATCGACATTCAATGCTAACATTGCTGTCAGCACCAAGTACATCACACTGATCATCTTTTGTCTGGGCGCTTCCGGACAGTATTTTGTTCCCATCTTCGAATTAACCTTTTACGTTCATTGCCCCAAGCATATTACCATAAACATGGTTAAGTGCTTCCAGATTTTTATTCAGTTGTTCGGTCTGTTTATGATATTTCTGAGCTTCCTCAACAGAGTTATTGACCAATTCTGTCATTTTTGAAAAGCCTTCAAAAGCTTTAGATGAGGTTTCGGAAAGCTTTTTCGTATTCTGCAGATGCAATTCGTAGGAAGAATTTAAAGCAGATAAACTCGTATTAATATGCGATAGGCCGAGACTATACGTTTTTGTCTGATCGTTAAGTGCATCCAAATCTTTATTCACTGATTCGGTAAAGCTCTTATACGAATTTGCCAGTTTGTCTCCGGTTACCGCAAGTTGGTCATTTATCTTCTTCGACGAATCACCGAACGTTTGTGCCAGATTTTGCGACGAATTAGTTAAGATCTGAGAAGATTGGTCGTAGGAACGTACTAAATCGTTGGTCGATTTTTCAATTGAATGAGTTGCGCGGGTATTAATGTCTTTGATCATAAACATCGATTCTGAAGCTGCGATCATGTTCGTGACATATTCATCCGTTGCTAACGTCGCACTCGAAATGTCGGCAATTCCACTGGCCGTATGGGAGAGATCCTGCAGCCCCTTTTTTACTTTTGCGAGCAATTCAGATGAAATATCTGCATTCTCAAATAT
>JANYLE010000417.1 GCA_025363795.1 Mariniphaga sp.
TTAATCTCGTTTCCGAAACTGATTTGCTCGTTATTGAAAACAGTAACTGTCGTAATCAGATTTTCAGTAATCCGGTATTTGTAAAGCGGTAAAGCCATGCTTTCGCCCATTTCTAGCGGAAGAATGGGTTCAATCTCTTTAGTTTTTAACGACTTTACCTCAGTTGCCACAATCTCATAATTGCCATTCCGCACTACTTTCAATACTAAACCATCCGGAATTCCATAAGCCATTGCCGGGCTTCCTTTAACACCCAATTCAGTGGTGAACCAGATATCAATAGAATTGGAGCGAAGGGATGTTTTAACCCTTTTACAGGTATAACCCAGAATAACCGCCGTTTCACTTGTTGCTTCCAAAACCGGATATTCGGAAAATGTCGTTGGTGAATTGATCATCTTTCCATCTGAAAACAGGGCGACCTGGAAAGTTTTCTGCTGTACAAAATCGATATAGTTTGCCTCTTTGGCAATTGTTGACAGTAATTTTTTGGGATCATTTCCTGTCCATGATTTTGCTGCGACCGGCGAACACAACAGCCAATTGACTGGACCGTCTGGCCTTATTTTGCCATTCACGACCGTTTGATACGAAATGCGAACAGCCTCCGGCATTTTTTTTGGAGAAGAAGAGGAAGGGAAAGCTAAAAAACAGAGCAACAAGAGAATCAGTTGTTTTCTCATCTTATAAGTAGTTGGATCTTCAGAATGAAGAAGGATTAGTTTATAATAGCCTCAAACCAAGGTGTACTAAATAAGGAGACCGTCTACAAAATGATGTAAGACGGTCTCCTGTTATTAATTAAAAAATAAGCTTTTAATTTTTTGGACCATCTCCGTACTGAGGATCGGTTTTGTCAAACCATAATCTTTCAGTATTCAATTTGATAGGATCCAAAACTGCAGGAGTAAGGCCCTGTTCTTGAATTGCAGCCATTATATTTGTGTAATTAAGCAAATCTTTTCCGGGGGTATTAATTACAAAGCGACGTGGAAGAGTCATTTCAACACCACTTGTCGTTATTTTTTCCCATGCCAAATAAGCACTTCCCTTTTTCGGAATTCCTGAACGACGAACTGTTGACCATACATCGCCTGGAGTATTCATAAAGTTGATGTATTGTTGAATATATACCTTTTCAAGTCCATCTGTGGAAAGATTACAGATTGGTTTGGCTAGTAAGGTTGCAATTTCATCACTCTTTAATTTAGTTGCGCCTGCTACAGCTTCATCAGGATTGGTGTAAACCGGGTCAGAATTGTAGTAAGGCATCTGGTTGTTTTTCGCCAATGCATCCATTCTCTGAACAGATAATGTAACACCTTGGTTAAAATATTCCTGCGCAGATTTTGGGAGTGTTGCACCCAATAATTTAAATTCGGCAAGGTAAAGATTCGTTTCAGCAGCACTTCCCAAAAGTACATTTAAGCCAGGATCGTTATCTTTCAATTCGATCACACGACCACCCAGTTTAGTCGGATAAGTAAAATCGTAAGATGTGCGAACCATTTTTTGTGAATAGAGAGATGTCGAAGCATAGGTTTTCGTTGAAGTACCAGCTGCCAGTGTATTTAGGACACTCTGGTTAAAATAGATACCATTGGCTGGATCCTGCGTCGCATCTGGTGAAAGCGGAACTCCATGGTAACGTACCCAAGGTTCGCCTGGACTTTTCCATCCTGTAAACTTTTTATTGGCATCAACATTCACATATTGCGCTACATAAGGAGGTAATGCTTTTCCTGCATCCAAAAATGCCTGGACTACTTCTCCGTTGAATTGATCTTTTTCGAATATGAAACGTAAGCGAGGATCTGCGTTTCCTACCATAAAATCAACCAAATTTTTGCTGGCATACCCGATCCACATTCCATTTCCGGTTCCGTAATATTTCGTCCCTTTCGTGTAGATGAAATCATCACTCAACCCATCCATGTATCCGGCAGCAGAGGCACCAACTTCACTGGCAATTTTCAATGCCAGGGTGCGATCCTGATTGATTAAACGGGCAGCAATTTTAAGTTTCAGCAAATTGCAAAACTTAGCCCATTTCGAGTAATCTCCCCCATAAATTACATCTTGGTTTCCCATGCTTACCTGATCTTTTACCGTTGCTAGAATCATGATGGCACCATCAAGTTCTTTCAACCAGGTGGTAAAGAGTGCCTTTTGGTTATCAAGAACAGGAGTTAATAAAGGAGGATTGGTATAAGGTGCCAAACCTGCCTCTGAATAGACCAACGAACCAGTATTGTCGGTGTTGTGAATGGCAGGAAAAATCTGCGTGGCATAAGTCAACGCCTTCAATGCCTGATAGGTCGATTTTTCAGCCTCGGACATTTTATCAATCCTGGACCTTACATCAAGCGTCTGTGTAAACAATTTGCCATACAGGTCAAATCCTCCGTAAGCACCCATATTTACGAAATCTGAGTTGTTTCCACCCTGTACTGTTGTCACCTGCGTCCATGGATATATGTACTGAAAATTATTATAAAACCATGTTGTATAATCGTTTGAGTACATCTGATCGATGGCGGTAGTAACAGATAACCTTAAATCTGGTTTCGAAATGGTGGATGGATCAGAATTTAAGTCACCAAACTTTTGTTTGTCGCAACCCCAGACCATCAGGAAAACCAGTGCAAATACTATTTTAAATGTATTTTTCATGCTTACTAATTTTTGAAAATATTAAAAATCTACAGATACAGTCATTGTATAAGATGCCGTATACGGACTGAAAGATCGTTCGCGGAATGAGGCATCACTTGATGTTCCCCTGAAGCTTTCAGGATTCAGGTGATTCGGAAGTGAGTTGTACAGATAACCAAGGTTGCGGGCATTTAAAGAAACAGCCAGCGAAGTTGCCTTAATTTTTCTTGCCAACGTTACAGGTAGCGTGTAGCCTACTGATACATTACGAATTGCAATATAGCTTACTTTGCTAAACCAGTCATCGTTGATTACACCTGTATTCCAATCATTATTCCTGTAAGTAAAATAACTGGCATGGGTAGGTTCAACATAACCTTTATCCATCGCTTGCTTATACGTTAAACCACCTACATCCTGTGACGCACCACTTGGAGTGGTTACTTTCTGACCAACCTTGAAAACTCCATCCGGGATAACACCATCAACAAATTGTTGTCCTTTTGAATCAGCATAACCAGTTGTCCATGATTTACCACCGTGCTCTGCATCACGTCCCGCCAATGAAGTTTCAAGATAACCATATGCGGTTCCATATCTATTAGAGTAAGAGGCAATATTGCCGCCGAAACGGGCATCAAGCAAGAAAGAGAACGTGATATTTTTGAAAGATAGGGCGTTATTCCACGATCCTTCAAAGTCAGGTTGAATTTTACCCACTTTCTCAGCTTTATTGCTTCTGGTGTAATATGCTCCTCTTCGTGAATCGCTCCATGTCAATATTTTCTTACCATTGAGCGGATCATTTGAATCAGCCGTATTGTTCCATTCCAACGGTTTTGAATCCGACATCAGCACACCATATTCTCCACCCTGAAAGGCAACTGAACCAACACGGAAGTTACCATAGGCGATATCTCCGCCAAGGGTTTTATATTCACCTACTTCTTTGCGAAGATTTGAAATCTTGGTTGTGTTATTCCAGTAGTTAAAAGTTGACTCCCATTTGAAGTTCTTGGTTCTGACAGGCTCAACTCTTAATGAAAGTTCAATCCCACGATTTTTTAGTGAACCAATATTTGACATCAGCGAATTATATCCTGATTCAGCTGGAATTGGGATTGTCCCAATTTGGTTATTAACGGTTTCGTCATATATTGAAAGATCAATTCCAATTCGGTTATTAATAAATCTCAAATCCAGACCGGCTTCAAAAGAGTTTTTCCTTTCAGGTTTAATACTTGGGTCAACCAATGTGGTCGAGTTGAAATTGGTATAAACAAACGATCCGTCTGCCATTTGATAGGGAGGCATATTATTGTCTTGATTACCAATCGTATAACCTTTATTGATATCATAGGGATTTGTGTCGTTACCAACCTGAGCCCATGATAAACGGGTTTTTGCCAATGTAACCCATTCAGGTAATTTGAATGTTTCATTTGCGATCCACGAAGTACTTATCGAGGGATAAAAATAGGAAAAATTACCGCTACCATTGGTGTAAACCAAAGCTGATGACCAGTCGTTACGACCTGTAATATCAACAAACAATTGATTTTTCCAGCCAAGATTCAGCAGGGCATAAATGGAATTAATTTGCTTGGTATTACTGACTTTACCTTCTGAAATCAATGTCTTTTTTGAGTTGGAGAGGAAGAATTTTCCAGGCACGATGAGGCCTCCGTCTGTCTTAACCTGTGTATATTGTTTTCTTTGATCCCAAAGTTCACCACCAACGATTAGGCTTGATGTAAAATCACCCCAATTTTTATTCATATTGGCCGTAAGTTTGGCGGTACGGCTTCTGTCGGTACTGTTACCCATTAAATAAAGTCCACCCTCGTTGGCATAACCTGTACCAAGTTCCTTCTTTTCTGATATTACTGTGTAATAGTTCATATTACCTTCAGCAGTAACAGATATCCATTTGGCAAGATTAGCAGTTAAACGAACGACAGGTCGCACAACCTGTTCTTCTTGTGTACTTGAATTTAAATTGTAATTGAACCAAAGTGTATTATTTGGTACATTGGCATATTGATCACCATAAGCATTTGACGGTACACCTCCATGAGGCGCCTGATAAATTTCACGCTTGTTCCATTTTTTAGTATCATACCAGTTTTCAAGGTTACCATCGATGAACGACTCAGATAGGTCGTTATTAGGATTCTTCGGATTTGAAATAGTATGCGAAATAGAAGCTTCAGCCTTTAACCAGCTTGCCAGTTTGTAAGAACCAGAAAATAAAAGTGAATTCCTTGAGAATTCGTTGGATGGTGAAGTTCCTTTACGCATATTGTATGAATCAGAAAGATAAAATGTTCCTTTGTCATTTCCTCCGCTTAACGCGACCGATGTATTCGTATTGAATCCGGTTTTATAAGCATCTTTCATATTGTTCTTTGAAGGAAGATATTTGGTGATGGTTCCGTCAAAATCTTCAATTTCTCTTCCGTCAAACTTAGGACCCCAAGCCACGCCAGCACCCGGATTATTAATCTTGGTGAACATGCCCTTATCATTTTTATAAAACTGAGTCTGAGGAGCAAACCTATAATAACTTCCGTTCGCATCTTTATCGCCATAATTAACATAGCTGGCCATTACTCCAGGTCCGTACTCATATTGGATATCAGGTTGCGCATAAACATAGTCAATACCAACACTTTGGTTAACGGTTACGCCAATTCCTTTTTTACCGGCACCGTCTTTTGTTTTAATTACGATAGCACCATTCATACCCCGCGAACCGTAAAGGGCAGTCGAAGCAGCACCCTTAAGGACAGAAATAGATTCAAATTCATCCGGGTTTAGGTTTTTAAGCTGATTCCCAAAGTCATTGGCGCTTGCATCCCAGTCGGCACTTGCATCTGATATACTGTTCTCAATAATAACACCGTCAATCACAAAAATTGGCTGGTTACTCTTTGAATTCAAAACGGAAATACCTCGAATCTGAATCTTCGAGTTTCCAAATAATCCACCGTCGGAAGAACCAATGCTCATTCCGGTTGATTTGCCCTGAAGTGCCTGTACCGGGTTGGCAGTATTCGCCTGTGCGAGTTCACCACCCTTTACTTCAGTTACTCCGTAACCCAGTTTTTTGGTTTCGCGCTTAATTCCTAAAGCAGTAACAACAACTTCATCAATACCGATGTTTTCACTAACCATTCTTACATTTATAACAGACCGTCCGTTGACTGGCTCCTGAATGGATTTCATTCCAATAAATGAAAGAATAATTGTGGATTTTTCGGAGGCCACTTTGATAGAAAATTTACCATCGATATCTGTAACGGTACCGGTAGTAGTTCCCTTTTCTATCACGGAAACTCCAGGTATGCCAAGCCCGTCAGATTCTGAAACAACGGTCCCGGATACCGGATACTGCGCCATTGCACTCCCTATCAGAGCAAGGCACATTACGGTCAATAATAAAACCTTTCGCATAAATTCTAATTTTAAGTTAATTAATAATCACATTCTATTCATAATCTACCGGTCAAGCCCTTCGAAATCCATTTCAGTGAAAATTTTCTGAAACACCATTTCTGAAGTCCCCAGTAAAGCCGACTGATCTCCCAATTCAGAAACAATAATGGCCGTATTCTCCGAAATTTTCTCGAGACAAAGACGGTTTAACGATTGCTGAATTGGTGACAAAACGTATTGTTTAGCCCTGGACAACGGTCCGCTTAGCACGATGATTTCAGGATTCAGCAACTGAATGATATAGGAAAGCCCTTTACCCATGGCCTTCCCAATTTCGTTCAGAATCGAAATACAAAAATCATCACCCTGACGGGCTGCATTAATTACATCTTCAGGTGTAACTTTTTCAGGACGATCTTTAAAATTGTTAATGAGCGAGGATATTTCCTGATCAGCAAATCCCTGTTTCACTCTTCGCATGATTGTGTTGGAACAAGCTATCGTTTCCAGACAACCCCGTTTACCGCAAATGCATAATTCGCCATTTTCGACCATTGGAATGTGCGATAATTCACCGGCAAATCCTTTGTTCCCGCTGCAAAGCTGGCCATTGATGAAAATACCAAGCCCAAGTCCCCAGCTCCAATGGATAAAAATGACATCCTTGTATTTCTTTGCTTCACCAAAATGATACTCTCCAAAAGCATGCATTCTGGCATCATTGTCAACATACACCAGTTTATTAAACCGCTGTTTTAGTAAACGGCGAACGTTTTGATGCTTTTTATCTTTAATTGTGTAGTTGATTCCAGTTTTAGAATCCACCAAACCAGGCATATCCACTCCTAGTCCATAGACTTTATCATTTGGAATTTGGTTGTCATTCATCAGCTTCTGAGCTGTCTGAAACAATTTCTCGACAAGGTCCGGATCGTCAATATGGGTATCAATCTCTACTACTGGAGTAACAAATTTGTTGTTGCAATCGCAAATCGCCATATGTGCATGAAAACGGGCAAAATCGCACGAAATGACATAGAAACCATTTTGCGGCAAACCATACAAGTTGGGTTTTCGACCACCACTCGATTCTCCAATCCCCAGGTTTTTTACATACCCCAATGTGATCAGATCATTCAACAATGCGAAACAAGTAGGAAGACTTATTTTAAGCAACTTACTAAGTTCAGGGGCAGACGTATCTCCATGCGTATGAAGCAAACTCAGGATTTTTTTCTTCTGTCTGATTTTATTCAGCTCAGTAGCAGATATAGTTTGGGAAATTGGTTCGTTAGTTTGTAACATATCTTCCTCCTATAAAACAAAAACAAAGTAAATGATATTATTAACGGAGGCAAAGATACTTAAATATTTTACGAAGTAATTAATACTAAAAAATATTTTAAGACATTTTTTAACATTAATTTCGACAGATCTAAAAAACCTTAAAAATAGCGGATGAATTTAAATCCAAAATTCTCATATTCTTTGCTTTATAAAATGCAGAGATAATAGTCTACAAAATTTAGAATTAATCATGTTTTATAACTTGATTAAAATCCTTGTCCGGCTGAACTCTTTTAGATAGTTTTAATCTTTGAAAATTAAAATTAAGTAATATGTACGGAAAAATAAAGGAACATCTTCAGAATGAAATCACTGGGATTAAAGATGCAGGTCTTTACAAAAGTGAACGAGTCATTATTTCATCACAGGATGCTGTGATAAGGCTTGACTCCGGCAAAGAAGTGTTGAATTTTTGTGCGAATAACTATTTAGGCCTTTCAAATCACCCGGAATTAATCTCTGCTGCAAAATCAGCGCTCGATTCGCATGGTTTTGGAATGTCATCTGTTCGATTTATTTGTGGCACAACCGATCTGCACAAGGAGCTTGAACGAAAGATTGCTGAATTCTTCGGGACAGAAGATACAATTCTGTATGCTGCCTGCTTTGATGCAAACGGAGGGGTATTCGAACCGCTGTTTTCGGAAGAGGATGCAATCATTTCGGATGCATTGAACCACGCCTCGATCATTGATGGTGTCCGCCTGTGCAAAGCGCGCCGATTCCGGTATAATAATGCAGACATGGCTGATCTTGAAAAGCAGCTACAGAACTCGCAGGATGCAAGGTTTAGAATAATTGTTACTGACGGCGTATTTTCGATGGATGGGAATGTAGCTCCATTAGATGAGATCGTTCGGTTAGCAAAAAAATACGATGCTCTAGTGATGGTAGATGAATGTCATTCTGCTGGTGTTGTCGGGGAAACCGGCCGTGGTGTTACCGAGAAGTTCAATATCAGGGGCGAGGTTGATATTATAACTGGAACCCTTGGGAAAGCATTTGGAGGTGCGGTCGGCGGATTCACTACCGGTAAAAAAGAGATCATCGAATTGTTACGCCAACGTTCACGGCCTTATCTTTTCTCTAACTCGATTCCGCCAGTAGTCGTTGGTGCCGGAATCAGGATGTTCGAAATGATGACTGAAACTACAGAACTTCAGGATCGTTTACACCGGAATACAGAATATTTTGTAAGCAAAATCAAAGAAGCAGGATTCGATATTAAACCAACCAAATCAGCTATTTGCGCGGTGATGCTTTACGATGCGAAATTATCCCAAGAGTTTGCAACACGACTGCTTGAGGAAGGGATCTATGTTATTGGATTTTATTACCCGGTCGTTCCACAGGGACAGTCAAGAATAAGGGTACAAATATCGGCCGCTCATCAGCCAGAGCATCTTGACAAAGCTATAGCAGCTTTCACAAAAATAGGTCAATTATTAGGGGTCTTGAAATAAACGAGCATTTGAATACAGGAAGGGGGAGTTGTGCAATTCTCCCCCCAACCTGTTTCACTTGAATTGGTTGCAAAAAAAACAATCTTTAATCTCTATTTATTCAGTTGTGGCTCATCAACCATTTTGCAATGCTCGATGAAATATCATATCCTTTTATATCCTCCGTCCATTGGTATTGTCCGATCGGATTTAAAGCATCAAAAAGCCATTCAT
>JANYLE010000447.1 GCA_025363795.1 Mariniphaga sp.
TGAAACGAGCATGGTATGACAAACACAAAATAGGATGTTTAAATTTTTCATGCGAGTTCCACACCGGTGGTATTGTCAAAAAAGTGATGCTGCTAATACGGATTGAATATTAATGTCTTACAAAAATTTAAACGTGTGAAAGATTATATCGTACATGACGGGTGGAAGATCATTGAAGATGAATTTCATCCTGAATTCAATAAAATAACCGAGAGCCTGATGAGTCTCGGAAACGGACGAATTGGTCACCGCGCAAATTTCGAAGAGAAGTTCACGGGCGAAACGCTTCAGGGAAATTATGTGGCAGGTGTTTATTATCCTGATAAGACACGCGTCGGTTGGTGGAAGAATGGCTATCCCGAGTATTTTGCCAAAGTTCTCAATGCCGCGAACTGGATTGGGATTGATGTAAAAGTCGGAACCGAAACCCTCGACTTAAACACAGCTAAAGTTTTAGCATTCCGACGAGAATTAAATATGCAGGAAGGTCATCTGAATCGTGAATTTACGGCAGAACTTCCATCCGGTAAGCAGCTCAAGGTTGTGACTAGTCGTTTCTTAAGTATCGTCGACTCCGAAATCGGTGCCATCAGGTATACTATCACAGCGCTCAACTTTTCAGATAAGCTCATCCTAACTCCATACCTCGACTTTGATATCCGGAATGAAGATGCCAATTACGATGAGAAATTTTGGGACGAGGTTGAAAATCATGTAAAACCAGGTGAAGGATACATCACTGCAGAGGTTCGGAAAACGCTCTTTCATGTCTGTACCGGCATGAAAATCAATATTCTTCGTAACGGAATAGAAAGTGCTTTCTCTGCGGATGTTGAAAACCGGACAAAATTTATTGCTAACATTATCCCATTAAATATCATTGAAGGCGAATCGATTACAATCGAAAAATTCGGGATTAACATCTCTTCCGAAAATTTTCCAAAAGAGAAGTTGACGAAAACCGCGATCAGTCATTTGAACGCTGCATTTCTGAAAGGTTTCGATCAGCTT
Organism: Mariniphaga sp.; assembly: GCA_025363795.1. Lineage (GTDB taxonomy): Bacteria > Bacteroidota > Bacteroidia > Bacteroidales > Prolixibacteraceae > JAAFHB01. The sequence goes on from JANYLE010000447.1 coordinate 1,012, forward strand.
GAGCAGGAACATTCGCAGGCCTGGCTTGAAAAATGGAAGACCAGCGACATCATTATTGAAGGAGATGTGGCAGCTCAGCAAGGAATCCGATTTAATATCTTTCAGCTTCATCAAACTTACACCGGTGAGGATGAACGATTGAATATTGGCCCAAAGGGGTTTACCGGCGAGAAATATGGTGGTTCAACCTATTGGGATACAGAAGCTTTCTGCCTGCCATTTTATCTGGCAACTGCCCCAATACAAGTCGCACGTAATTTGCTCATTTACCGCCATAAACAGTTGCAAAAAGCGATTGACAACGGTGTTAAACTCGGATTCAAACACGGTGCGGCTCTTTATCCCATGGTTACAATGAACGGAGAAGAGTGCCACAACGAATGGGAAATCACTTTTGAAGAGATTCACCGTAACGGAGCCATCGCTTTTGCGATTTTTGATTACATCCGCTATACGAAAGATTGGGAATACCTGTCTCCCTATGGTTTTGAAGTGCTGCTCGCAATTTCAAGATTCTGGGCACAAAGGGTGAACTGGTCGGAAGAACGCCAAAAATTTGTCATGCTGGGAGTCACCGGCCCGAATGAATACGAAAACAATGTCAACAACAACTTCCACACCAATCGTATTGCACAATGGACACTCAGCTACACGCTTGAGGTAATTGATTACCTTAAGAAAACACACCCGTCACAATACCGCCAGCTAAAGGAGAAGTGGCTCTTCTTTGAAGATACAGAAACGGCTCTTTGGCTCAATATTATTCAAAATATTCACCTCCCATTTGATGCGAAACGAAATATTTTTCTTCAACAGGATGGCTTTCTTGACAAAGATTTGAAACCTGCAGCTGACATCCCGGCAACTGAGCGCCCTATCAACCAGAATTGGTCATGGGATCGGATACTGCGCTCGCCATATATCAAGCAGGCAGACACACTGCAAAGCATGTTTCTTTTCGAAGATGACTATGACAAGGAAACGCTAATAAGGCATTTTGATTTTTATGAACCTCTGACTGTTCATGAATCTTCCTTGTCGCCATGTATTCATACAATTTTAGCCAGCGCCATCGGACGAGAGAAAAAAGCATATGAGATGTACCTTCGAACTGCACGACTGGATCTTGACGATTACAACAGTGATACTTCCGACGGATGCCACATCACATCAATGGGAGGAACATGGTTGGCATTTGTAAAAGGATTTGGAGGGATGAGAATCCGGAATGAAAGAATATCTTTTTCGCCATTTATCCCCAAAAATTGGAACTCTTACTCGTTTCGGATCAACTTTAGGGACGTTATCCTTAAAATAAATGTCAATAAAACAACCGTTTGTGTCGAGAACCTTTCTGACAATGAACTGACATTATTGCTCTATGATCAGGAACAAATAATCGGAGGTAACGAAAAAACTGAAGTTCAACTTAAATACAATAAGAATGAAGAATAAGCATTTTATATTTAAGACAATAGCATTGGCGGTATTAATACTGCTGATTGTTAACCCGATTGAAGCAGCCAACAAACCAAGGCTCAAAAGGATCGAGCCTCCATGCTGGTGGACAGGATTTAAAAATCCATCACTGCAACTGATGGTTTATGGGGAGCGAATTTCAGAAACCAAACCGGAAATCAATTATGAAGGAGTCGAGTTGGTAGCTTCATCAGCAGTCGAAAACCCAAATTACCTTTTTCTCGATTTACGGTTATCACCAACGGTAAAGCCCGGCAAATTTGAAATTCTTTTTAAACAAAACGGGAAAACAATAGTTGCTTCAACTTATGAGTTAAAAGCACGCGAAAAAGGATCATCACAGCGGATTGGATTCAACACTTCAGATGTGATGTACCTAATTATGCCTGACCGTTTTGCCAACGGAGATCCATCAAACGATTCCAAACCTGAAATGCTTGAAAAATCAAACAGGATAGATCCTGATGGACGTCACGGCGGAGACTTGAAAGGGATTCAGGATCATCTCGACTATATTCAGGAGAACGGCTACACTGCTATCTGGGTGAATCCAGTACTTGAGAATAATATGCCTAGAGTATCTTATCATGGTTATTCCACAACCGATTTTTACAAAGTCGACAGTCGCCTGGGAACAAATGATGACTACAGACAACTAAGTATCGAAGGTAAAAAAAGAGGGATTAAACTGGTTATGGATATGATTTTTAACCATTGTGGATCAAGCCATTGGTGGATGAAAGACATGCCAATGAAAGATTGGATCAACGAATACCCAGATTACAAGATCACCAATCATAAGAAGGCCACAATTCAGGATCCTTATGCATCGGCAATTGATGCGAAAGAATTTACAGACGGTTGGTTTGTTCCGACAATGCCCGACCTGAACCAGCGCAATCCATCTATGGCCAATTACCTGATCCAGAATTCAATCTGGTGGATCGAGTATGTTGGCCTCGACGGGATCAGGATGGACACCTATCCTTATCCTGATAAGCAAATGATGGCTGACTGGACCCGCAAAGTAATGAATGAATATCCGAATTTCAGCATTGTTGGCGAGGAATTCAACGTCAACCCGGCTGCAGTTGCGTTCTGGCAGAAAGGGAAGAATAATCCAAACGGATATGTCTCCTATCTTCCAAGCCTTATGGATTTCCCAACACAGGATGCCATAGTAAAATCGATGAATGAGAAAGATGGATTAAATCGCCTTTACGAAACTTTGGCACTCGAT